>CANSQL010000025.1 GCA_947649125.1 uncultured Erysipelotrichaceae bacterium
ATAAGGCAAGGCTGAAGGGAGAACAGAATCCAAGCTTAACGTATCAGGATTTCAGCAATGAGTTGGTTTCATGGAACGGTGTACAGGATACGATACAGGAAAACGACATCAAGCTAAGCACGACAGCGAAAGCAGACAGTAATGCAGGAGCTTATCCAATCAAGGGAGACAGCGCAGCATTGAACAGAGTTTATCCAAACTATAGCTTTACATTTAAAGAAGGAACTTTGACGATCAATGAGGAAAACATTGAGGATGATTGGTATCATGTAGAACTCAATGACGGAAACAGCACAGCCTATACAGGCAGTTGGACAAATCAGGATGTAGTCATCATTACAGATCATAATGAATATATCAACCTATCCTTAGACCAAAGCACATGGAATCCAACACAGGTAACGATTTCAAGAGAAGGAGAAACCAATCAAGACTTTTGGATGAAAAAAGACAGCGGTGCAATCACCAAGGTAAAACAAGAAACAATCAGAATTGATAAAACAGCACCGAAAGTCAAAAACATCAAAGCGAAGGATTCTAACAATAGGCTTCAAGATATTATTAATAAGCTAACCGGCGGGATATTCTTTAAACCGGGAACAGCATTTGAAATTACGACAAGTGATGCGAAGGATGATTTAAAGGTAAGCGGCACAAAGGAAATTGCGTATAAGGTGTATAAGCTTGACTCACAAGCGAGAGCCACAGAGGAATTAATCAAGGAAGGCAATTTAACTGTCACTAGTGAAAAGGCAAAGATAACGATCAGTGAAACAACAGGCAAATTCAAGGTATGTGTAACAGCTACCGACAATGCAGGTAACACAAGCACCGAAAGCTGTTATGAGGCAGAGCTAAAGAAAATCGATGTCGATGTGGATGGTGACGGCAAACCGGATTTCAACGATCCTGACGGAGATGGTTGCCCTGACTTGAACATCAAATGGAAAGACCCTGAAACAAATCAATGGATTGTAATTAACGGTGACAGAAACAATGATAAGATACCGGATTTGAATATCGATAGTGACGGCGACGGCATTCCCGACTTGAATATTGATACCGATAACGACGGTAAACCCGATCTTAACTTAGTGATTCTAAAGAAAACAGATTGGAAACCTACTAAATGTGTACAAGCGGATATCGACAACGGAATCTTAGAGGAATACTGCACAGGTACAAGCGTGAAACCGAAAATCAATATCGATACCGATAATGACAGAGTACCGAATATCAATATCGACACAAGCGGGGATATGAAGGCCGACTTTAATATTTCCAAGGATAATCAAACACCGAGTATTAACATCGGAACTGTGCATATGCCTTGGACACCGAAAAAGGACTTTACCTATCAAGGCTTCAGCTATGATACAGACAAAGAATGTAAGCCATATTTGAATATAGATTCCGATGGAGATGGCAGACCGGATATTAATATTGATATCGATGGCGATGGAAATCCCGACATCAACATAGACATAGACGGCGACGGCATACCTGACACCAATATTGATGGTGACGGAGATGGAATACCCGATATTAATGTTGACACAGACGGCGATGGAACACCGGATGAAAACATCAAGGATATCACCGAATGGAAGCCCAACAAGGATGTTGACGGCGATGTACCATACGATACTATGATATTCGATGAGGAGCAGGAAGAACCTGAAAAACCGGCAGAACCAATCAAACCGAACAAGCCGACAAACGATACAGATGTCAAAGGAAGCTATTACCCGGGTGATAATGTCGGCGGAGCTACTACAGGTGATTCAACAAACCTATTATTGTATATCAATTCTATTTTAACCACTATCGGATTAATTAGTTATCTGACATACAGAAAACAGAAAGATACATTTCAATAAATAAAGTCTACTAAGGTAGACATTAATAGAGGTAGGAAAATGTTATTGAAATATATGTTTCTGAATAGAAAAACAGGCATTTTTAAGTTAAAAACACCTGTTTCATATTGCCTACATTTAGAGACAAAAGGAGGAATACTTATGTTAAGAAAGTTGATAGTGTCCTGCATTGTGCTCATATGCAGTTTGTCAATAGTTTACGGGCTTTCAAATATGCAACTGGATGCTTCTGTTAATCCTAATATTATAAGCAATGAAGTAACAGGCAGACTGGGGGCACTTTCAGTAGGTGATAAATTTACGTTAAGTATAGGAGAATTCCAAATTATCGAAAATAATACAGCACTTTCGAAAGAACCGATGGGCCATGGAACTTATCAGCATTCAGATATCAGCGGAAATAACGGCAATTTATATTCAACAAGTAATTTGCGTGATATTATAAAAGAAAAAAATGCTTTGTTGACAACTTCCGATCTTGCTTTTATTGAACGAAATAATAAGCTTTCTATCGGTGCGACCTTTCAATGGCAGCAAGACTGGTGTTATCAGATTACTGCTGATGAGGTTGCATACCTTTATCCCTATACAAGCGGGACGACCGACGGTGGAGTAAATCTTTATCTTAAGAAACCGTCGATGGGCTTTGGGCAGCCCTATTGGTTTGGCTTTGCGATCTGGGATAATCAGTATTTTTCCGTTATTTATTTTGATGAACAGGGCAATGCTCAAATGGGAAAGGAAACAGACAGCTTTGACTTTCGACCGGCAGTAAAAGCCAATAACTCAAAAATATTATTCAGCTTGGACAGCAGTATGAATCTAACGGAAGGTAATAAGTATACAAATATAAAAAATCCTGAATATACAAACACTGAATTGATCACTACCGCATCCGGCAGTACAATGAAAAGTCGTGTTTCAGATTCAAGTATCTCTGTTACTTTAAATCAAATCAAAGAAAGCTATACAGATAAAGCTGTAACTAAAATAGAATCAGATACTGATATCAAACTGGAATATACGAACGCAACAACAGGGTCGAATCAAATGCTTTCTTTAATTGTAGAAAAAGACGGTAAGTGGGTTTCTTATGAAAATTTAAAAATTGTGGGTAGTGATGAATCGGGAACGGTAGAGATTTCAACGACAGGATGGGAAAACGGAACTTATACGCTGCATTTGGTGAATGAAACAATCGGTAATGATAATGAACCTATTTTGTGCTCTCCCTTTTCAACAAAGACATTACAGGTAGCTGAGGCAATTCCTCATAAAATAACATATCAGAAAAAGCCGGCAAGCGGAGCGAGCGCAGGAAATGACTATGAATTCAATAAGAATGTGAATGAGCAGACTGTTATAGGTACGATTACGGTCAATCCGACCGGTACACTGCCGTTAACTTATCAAATTGAGGAAAACGGAGACCAAACCTATGAGAATTTTGAGATTGAAGGTTTAGACGGTAATAATGCATCTGCAGCCACATCTTTAAATGTGAAAATAAAAAGCAATGCACCGGATTCATTAAACGGTGGCTTGAAGGCTCAAGATTATAAGTTTTGTATCAATTCTACAGATGCGAAAGGCAGGCCTACTGCACCGAGTGCTAATTCAAGAGTGTGTGTCAGCTTAACAGTCGCGAAAACAAATCCGACAATCGCTTTTGATAATTCGACTACCACAAAGAAATCAATGGAAGCTGCAAACACATCGTGGAATGAAACAGCGACAGGGAATCCATCAACAGGCACTAAGGTAACGTACAGTGTGATCGGTGGAGATGTTTCCTTGATAACGATTGATTCTGATACAGGTGCGATCACATATACAGGAAATAATGCGTTTGGTAAGGTAAAGATAAAGGCAACGATTGATGATGATCCAAGTACCGGATTAGATAATTATAATCCTGCTTCGGCAGAAAAGGAAATCATTATTTATCGAGGGGTAGACGGAAGTGTTACACCGCACGCTAATTCATCAAGTGCACAAACGCCAACCTTTACTACTTCTGATTCTAATATCAAAGTGAATGGAATCATCGGTACGATTAAAGGAAGTTTGGGAACACCGGATACGATTGGTGATTATACCACCACTTATAAATATGGACTAAAGGCAGGAGTCGGAGATGCGAATTTCTTTAGTGTCGATGCGAATACAGGAGTTATTAAAACAACAGCGAATCTGGGAGTAAAAACGTATTTTATTACTGTAACAGTGAGTGATAAATGGAGTACGAAAGAAATACCTGTCACAATCAATGTCGGAATGTCGGCGGCAGAGAATCTGAAGTTTTATGAAAGCAGCAGCTCTAATACGATTATTACTACGAAAAGCGCAAAGGTGACAGATACGAATGTAGTTGTATATGCGACAGTCAAGGGTAGTACGAATACAAATCCTGTGACCTATAAAATCAAGGATGGTTCAACGAATGTGATTGAAGTCAATTCAAACAGCGGGGCGATTACGATACACGGTGTAGGAACAGTTACGATTGTCGCAGAAAAACAGGGCGCAAGCGGACAGGCAGATGCAAGTGCAGAGCTGACGTTTACGGTAACAGCCGGAGCACAAAACTTCATCTATACGGACAGTGCAGGAAATGAGCTTGAGAAGCAATCAGATAAATATAAGGCATATGAGGAAATATATGCTAAGGACAAGACATTTCAATTATATACGGCAGGCAATCCAAACGGAAGCACAGTAACCTATAGACTAAAATCAAACAGCCCTTCGGATGTTATATCGGTAGATAGCAACGGTGCAGTTCATATCTTGAATGCATCCTTAAATACGCAGATGGGCAAGGTAATTGTTGAAGCTACAAGTCATGATCCGAGTGGTAACTATACTGATAAAACAATAGAACTGCCGATTACTGTTAAGAAGGCAGATCATGCTGTTTCGTTCGCGGATGTAACTTATGCGCCGAGCGGAGAAGGTAAGATAGCTCCTATTATCAATGAACAAGATCTATCAAGCAATGACGGCGGAGTACAGGTCAATGATACGGATTATTATATAACGATTGATTCAAGCATCAGTACCTCTGTCGCATGGACCAATAACGGAGTAGATATTGAATATAACTACAGCGGTGAGCAAGGAATCGATATTCCGCTTCATGTAGAAAAGGCAGGAAATCGAAACTATAATAAGGCAACTGCAGAGGGAAGTATGCGAATCATGGGACCGGATGAAAGTACGCTAGCAGTGAATCGCCCGGGTAAGATCGTATACGGTGATCATTTTGAAATCAAAAGCTTACAAGATGATTCAAGCAGCGCTAATGTTAAATATACGTTTGAGGTTGATAAAACCACTTATATCTCTGCACCGACTGTGAACGGAAATAAGGCAGAATTTGATGCGTTGAAATTCAGCGGAACCACAAATATCAGCATTAAAATATCAAGAACCGCAGACGGAGAAACACCGCTGAGTAAAACGATAACAGTACAAGTATTACCAAAAGAGATTGAAATCCTTATCGATGATAAGGAGAAATACAAGGGAGAACAGAATCCAAGCTTATCGTATCAGGATTTCAGAAATAACTTAATATCATGGAACGGTGTAAAGGACAGTATACAGGAAAACGATATCAAGCTAAGCACAACGGCTCAAACAAGCAGTAATGCGGGAGGCTATCCAATCAAGGGAGATGCCAACACATTGAATAAAGCTTATCCAAACTATAGTTTTAAGTTTAAGGAAGGCACACTCACAATCAATGAGGAAAACATTGAGGATGATTGGTATCATGTAGCGTTGGATGATGAAAACAATACAGCCTATACAGGCAGTTGGACAAATCAGGATGTAGTCATCATTACCGATCACAATGAATATATCAATCTGTCCTTAGATCAAAGTACATGGAAGCCGACACAAGTAACGATTTCAAGAGAAGGCGAAACCAATCAGGACTTTTGGATGAAAAAAGACAGCGGAGCTATTACCAAGGTGAAACAAGAAACGATCAGAATTGATAAAACAGCACCGAAGGTCAAAAACATCAAAGCGAAGGATACAAACAATAAGCTACAGGATATTATCAATAAGCTAAGTGGGGGAATCTTCTTTAAACCGGGAACGTCATTTGAGATAACGACAAGTGATGCAAAGGATGATTTAAAGGTCAGCGGCACGAAAGAGATTGCGTATAAGGTGTACAAGCTTGATTCACAGGCGAGAGCTGCAGAGGAATTGATCAAGGAAGGCAACTTGACAGTCACAAATGAAAAGGCAAGCATCACAATCAGTGAAACTTCAGGAAATTATAAGGTGTGTGTAACTGCTGTCGATAACGCAGGCAATACGAATACTGAAACTTGTCATGAGGCAGAGCTAAAGAAAATTGATGTCGATGTGGACGGAGACGGTAAACCGGATTTCAACGACCCTAACGGAGATGGTTGTCCGGACTTGAACATCAAATGGAAAGACCCTGAAACAAATCAATGGATCGTAATCAATGGCGATAGAAACAATGATAAGATACCGGATTTGAATATCGACAGTGACGGTGACGGTATTCCCGACTTGAATATTGATACAGATAATGACGGTAAGCCTGATTTAAATCTGGTGATTCTAAAGAAAACGGATTGGAAGCCGACGAAGTGTGTACAAGCAGATATCGACAACGGAATCTTAGAGGAATACTGTACAGGTACAAGCGTGAAACCGAAAATCAATATCGATACCGATAATGACAGAGTACCTAATATCAATATCGATACAAGTGGTGACATGAAGGCCGACTTTAACATCTCCAAGGATAACCTAACACCGAGTATTAATATCGGAACTGTGCATACGCCTTGGACCCCGAAAAAGGATTACACATATCAAGGCTTCAGTTATGATACAGATAAAGAGTGTAAGCCATATTTGAATATCGATTCCAATGGTGACGGACGACCCGATATAAATATTGATATCGACGGAGACGGAAATCCTGACATCAACATAGACATAGACGGCGACGGAATCCCCGATACCAATATTGATGGTGACGGAGATGGAGTACCCGATATTAATGTTGACACTGACGGTGATGGAACCCCGGATGAAAATATCAAGGATATCACCGAATGGAAGCCCAATAAAGACGTTGACGGCGATGTACCATACGATACTATGATATTCGATGAGGAGCAGGAAAAACCTGAAAAACCGGCAGAACCAATCAAACCGAACAGGCCAACAAACGATACAGATGTCAAAGGAAGCTATTACCCGGGTGATAATGTCGGCGGAGCTATCACAGGGGATTCAACAAACCTAATATTGTATATTAATACTATTTTAATCACTATCGGATTAATAAGTTATCTGATATACAGAAAACAGAAAGATACATTTCAATAAATAAAGTCTACTAAGGTAGACAATATGAAACAGGTGTTTTTAAATCAAAAATGCCTGTTTTTCTATTCAGAAACATATATTTCAATAACTTTTTCCTATCTCTCTTTAAGTCTACATTTGTAGACATCAAAGGAAGGATGTATGTTACATGTGGAAAAAATCGTTGATTTCAATGGCAGTGATAATCATTACCGTATCAATAGGGTACACGTACCAAAATCTACAAAGCAGTATTAACGCAGAAGAAGCATCTGTTTTCGGAAGGATGGATACAGTCACGGCCGGAGATTCCTACAGCACCAATATAGAGAACGGAGCAGTTTCATGGCAAGCGATTTTACCTGCTGTAAACAGTTCGGTATATCGGCCTACTGATTGGCTGCTTATGACAGTAGAACCCTACGCCACGAATATAGCTCCTTATCCATCCGGATATAATACTGTTTTGGGTCTGTACAAAGATTCTAACATAAAACCGATCGTGGCTAATCTTATCCAATCTCTTGAGGACAGTGGATGTGAAAAGGATGTTGCGATGATAAGAGATCGCGTATATCAAACTTATTCGGAGCCTACCGCAGCTCAAGCCCCTGAGGAAAGAAAGGTATTTTCCTTGATTGGCTTAGAATATCGACAGAGCTTTGGAGAGAGTGACTTTTCCAAGCTTTATACGTCTTACGAATACTTTTGGGGTAATAATCATGTGCCTTGGGCACATTGTATTATGTATAGCTATGGTAGCACAGAACCTTTTGGCGGAGTACCATACAATTATGTTTCATCAGTTCGACCTTCTACTATCTATGATATGTCCAATTATCTATATTCGGTATCCGGCGATCAAAGCAGTGTGATGGGAGAGCGCTATTCCGTTAAGCAACCGCAAACAACAAACAGAAAAGCGACAAGTACCCCGATGAAAATTCGTGTAAAGAATAACAGTTATTCTGTGACGAATACGACCGGCAATCTGCATGATAAATATGTTGCCGGAGAATCCATACCTTTTCACTACGATAATGCAGTGGCAGGCTCTGATAAGCGAGTAGTAATGTTTGTCACCAAAAACAATGAATTTCTATATTATATTCCGATCTCACGAAATACAAACTCAGGAACCTATATGCTGGATACGACCGGTTTTGCCGCAGGTTCCTATCAAGTGAAATTTGTCGTAGAGGATGTAGCTGACAACGGCTCACCGGTACAGGCATCACCGTATTCACAAATCAGTCAATTCACAATCGTTCCGAATGCTTCGGCACTATCATTTGTGAAACAGCCGCAGGCACCGAATACAACCGGCTTTGAAGTAGCTAAAAATGTAAATTCCGGCAATCGAATCGGTGAATTACAATTTCAAAACGGAAACGGCAGAAACAGCTTCAGCTTACTTGACAGCACTGATGCAACAGGGGATTATCAAAAGCTCAAGCTAAAAACAAATGCAGCCGGAGAGCTTGAATTGACATCACAGGGGTATCCGATTGTAACAGTGGGCGATCAAGACTTAGATGCAGGAACGTATAAATTTCGAATTCAAATAGAGCCTGAAGGAGCATCATCAGACAGTTATATAATTTCTAATAATATTGAATTTACGGTAGTAAAAACAAAGACAAGCATTGTGTTTGATAATCCCAATACGACTAAGAAATCAATTAGTGAAGCAGCGATAGCTTGGAATGAAACAGCGACTGCAAGTCCGACCGCCGGTACAAGGATAACATATTCAAAAACAGGCGGATTTTCAAGCTTGATAGAGATTGATTCCCAAACAGGTGCGATTACGTATAACGGAAATGATGCGTTTAATAAAGTGACAATCAGGGCTACAGTAGATGATGATCCGACAACTGGGAATGATAATTATGATTCCTCTTATGCAGAAAAAGAAATTGTCATTTATCGTGAGGTGAATGCGAATTTAATACCTGATTCAGCTTCAAGTGATAATAATGTTCCGACGTTTACAGCGGGACAGACGAATGTGAAAGGAAACGGAAAGATAGGAACGATCAGAGGAAGTGAAGGAACACCGGATACGATCGGCGGCAGTCAAACGACCTATAGCTATGAGCTGATCAACGGACAGGATTCAGGGATGTTTCAGGTGAATGCGAGTGGGTTAATCACAGTAAAGGCAGGCTCAGAGCTGGGGGTAGGAAGCTATCATTTCAGTGTGAAGGTCTCTGATAAGTGGAGCAGTAAGACTGTTGATGTAACAGTGAATGTCGGGGTAGCGAACGCAGAGGCTTTGAAATTCTATGAAAACAGTACCTCAAATATCGCGATATCCACAAAAAGTGCGAGGGCAACCGATACGAATGTAAGTGTATATGCGACAGTTAAGGGCAGTACGAATCAGAATCCGGTTAAATATCGCATTGAGGACGGCTCAACGAATATCATTGAGGTAAATGAGGTCAGCGGCGCAGTGACGATTCACGGTGTAGGAACGGTAACAATCGTCGCAGAGAAAAAGGGCGGAACAGGGCAAGCGGATGCACAAGCTAAGCTCACCTTTACCGTTATAGCCGGAACACAGAATTTTATCTATACAGATGATGCGGGAAATGAGCTGCCGAAAAGCGGTAATAATTATTCGGCGAAAACAGACACATACGCACCAAACAAAACCTTTCAGCTCTATACGGCAGGTAATCCTACAGGAAGTAGTGTAACATATCAATTAAAGGCAGGAGCACCAACCGATGTGATATCGGTAGATGCAAGCGGGCTTGTCACAATACTAAATGCCACACAAACCGCACAAACAGGCAAGGTTATCGTTCAGGCAACGAGTCATGATCCTACGGGAAATTATGAGGATAAAACAATCGAGCTTCCGATCAATATCGATAAAGGTACAAGAACAATAGCCTTTGCGGAGAATCCAATCTATGTGGTGAGCGGTAAAGGAAAGGTAGTGCCTGTCACAGAGGTAGATGGTGTAACGGACACTGACGGTGATGTACTCATAGAAATTGACAGTAACGAGGATCATACGATTGCGTGGACAAACGACAATAAAACGATTGATTATAACTACAGCGGCGAAGAAGGCAAGGACATCAAAATCCATGCGACGAAACCGATGAATCGAAATTATAAGCTTGCGGAAGCAGACGGCACTCTGCATATTATGGGGCCTGATGAAAGCATGTTGGCAATCACAAGTCCGGGGCAAATCATTTACGGCGACCACTTCACAATACGAAGCACGCAGTTTGATGCGGATAGTACGAATGTACAATACACATTCGAGGTTGATAAAACAACGTATATCTCAAGTCCAACGGTAAGTGGAAACAGTGCACAGTTTGATGCGCTGAAGGCAAGCGGTACAAATAAAACAACCGTAACGGTGACAAGAACAGCGAACGGAGAAGCACCGCTAAGTAAAAAGGTACAGGTAACGGTATTACCTAAGCCGATTGAAATCATGATTGATGATAAGGAGAAGCTAAAGGGAGAACAGAATCCAAGCTTGACGTATCAAGATTTCAGAAATAACTTAGTTTCATGGAACGGTGTACAGGACAGTATACAGGAAAATGATATCAAGTTAAGCACGACCGCAAAAACAGACAGTAATGCAGGAACTTATCCAATTAAGGGAGACAGCGCAGCATTGAACAGAGTTTATCCAAACTACAGCTTTACATTTAAGGAAGGAACTTTGACGATCAATGAGGAAAACATTGAGGATGATTGGTATCATGTAGAGCTTGATGATGAAAATAACACATCTTATACAGGCATTTGGACAAATAAGGATGTAGTCATCGTTACCGATCACAATGAATATATCAATTTATCCTTAGATCAAAGCGCATGGAAGCCGAATCAAATAACGATTTCAAGAGAAGGCGAAACCAATCAGGACTTTTGGATGAAAAAAGACAGCGGAGCAATTACCAAGGTAAAACAGGAAATCATCAGAATTGATAAGACAGCACCGAAGGTCAAAAACATCAAAGCGAAGGATTCAAATAATAAGCTTCAAGATATCATCAATAAACTAAGCGGCGGAATCTTCTTTAAACCGGGAACAGCGTTTGAGATAACGACAAGTGATACAAAGGATGACTTAAAGGTCAGCGGAACTAAGGAGATAGCTTATAAGGTCTACAAAACAGAGGCACAATCAAGAGCCGGAGATGAATTAATCAAGGAAGGCAGCTTAACCGTCACAAATGAAAAGGCAAGTATCACGATCGGTGAAACAAGCGGAAGCTATCGAGTATGTGTAACAGCTACAGATAGCGCCGGTAACACAAGCACAGAAAGCTGTCATGAGGCAGAGCTAAAGAAAATCGATGTGGATGTAGACAAAGACGGCAAGCCAGATTTCAATGATCCTGACGGAGATGGCTGTCCTGATCTAAACATCAAATGGAAAGACCCAAATGATGAAACCAAATGGATCGTAATCAACGGTGATCGCAACAATGATAAGATACCGGATTTAAATATCGACAGTGACGGGGATGGTATTCCCGACTTAAATATCGATACAGATAATGACGGTAAGCCTGATTTAAATCTGGTGATATTAAAGAAAACGGATTGGAAACCGACCAAGTGTGTATCGGTAGATATCGATAACAATATCTTGGAGGAATACTGCACAGGTACAAGCGTGAAACCAAAAATCAATATCGATACCGACAATGACAGAGTACCGAATATCAATATCGACACAAACGGGGATATGAAAGCCGACTTTAATATCTCCAAGGATAATCAAACACCGAGTATTAACATCGGAACTGTGCATACACCTTGGACCCCGAAAAAGGATTACACCTATCAAGGCTTTAGCTATGATACAGATAAAGAGTGTAAGCCATATTTGAATATTGATTCCAATGGTGACGGACGACCCGATATTAATATTGATATCGACGGAGACGGGAATCCCGACATTAATATCGATATTGACGGCGACGGCATACCGGACACCAATATTGATGGTGATGGAGATGGAGTACCCGATATTAATGTTGACACCGATGGTGACGGAACACCGGATGAAAACATCAAGGATATCACGGAATGGAAGCCCAACAAAGACGTTGACGGCGATGTACCATACGATACTATGATATTCGATGAGGAACAGGAAAAACCGGATGAACCAACCAAACCCAAGAATGATACCGATGTAAAGGGCAGCTATTACCCGGGTGATAATAATGGAAACAACCTTATGTATAATGTCGGCGGTGCGATTACCGGAGATTCAACCAATCTTTTACTGTATCTCAATTTCCTATTATTCAGCATCGGATTGATAGGCTATCTGATATACAGAAAACAAAAGGATACATTTCATAAATAAAGCAACATGAATCGGAGCGCACAACCAACCACGCTCCTTTTCATTATGATTTGAGAAATCAACAGGATTGACATTCGCAATTCTCCATATTACAATACATGCAGAAATGAGGAAACACTATGATTACCTTTATTGCCCCAACCAAAAACATGAAGCCGACCGCGGGCACGCTGCCGATGACTTTGCCTGAATTCTGTGTCGAGGCAGAGGAGCTTACCGAGCTGATTCAATCCTATAACGATGAAGCAGTTATGAATATTATGAAGGTCAACGCAAAGCTGGCGCTTCAAACACAGGAACGCTTTCGCAATATTCGCTTTGATTGTAAAGGAACACCGGCCCTGCTTACTTATTCCGGGCTCGTTTTTCATTCTATGCACACGGAAACATGGAAGGAAGCCGATATCCTGTATGCTCAAGATCATCTGCGTATTGTCTCCGGTCTGTACGGCATCGTAAAGCCGTTAGACAGTATCTATCCCTATCGATTGGAAATGCAGGCCAAAGGCTTATCACAACGAATTGATAATCTATACAGCTACTGGAGTGATTCATTAATGCGCTCCATACGAAAAGACAACAATGATCACATCTATATCAATTTAGCCAGTAAGGAATACAGTCAAGCTATTTCACCTTATCTCAATAAAGAGGAACAAATGATAACGATTGATTTTCAGGTGATTAAAAATCATATGCGTAAAACGATCACTACCTATGCGAAAACCGCACGTGGCAATATGGTAGAATATATCATGAAAAATCGTATTGATGACCCTGAACAACTGAAACAGTTCCATATCGATCATTGGTATTATGAAGCATCACTTTCCGAACATAATCATTATGTGTTTCTAAAAGAAGTCATATAATCAACAAGTGCGGTTAATAAGCATACATATCTGTTCTTCATTAAACATATGCTTGTATAACAGCACTTTTTCTTAGTCGGAAAAGTTAAAAGGACTTCACAAACAAAGGAAAAGTGCTTATAATTAAAAAGTGAATATGAAGGAGGACATTAAGAATGTTAATTGTAACTACAGAAATGATTTCAGGAAAGGATTTTGAAACACTGGGCTTAGTAAAAGGAAGCACAATTCAGTCAAAGAATATCGGCAAGGATATCGGAAGCTCATTCAAGACCTTGGTAGGCGGAGAATTAAAGGCTTATACCAAAATGATGGATGAAGCAAGAGCCTTAGCGACAAAGCGTATGGTTGAAGAAGCAGAGGGTATGGGCGCAGATGCCATCGTATCATTCCGTTATTCCAGCAGTTCGGTAATGGCGGGAGCGGCTGAAGTCATTGCTTATGGAACAGCGGTCAAATTAAAATAATGAATGATTCGTTTGTGATTGCGGTTGTTTTAGTCTTAACGATAGGTATGATGCTTGCGGGAGTGATTATGCTGCATCGCCGTTTTCCGGGAAGCTTCGGAATAGTGGTGGCAGGAGGCTTGGGCTACTTTTTTACCCAGGTTCTGCTGCAGCTTCCGCTCATTCCGATGCTTGGCTTAGCTCAAGGAAGCAGTATCCCGATGCTTGTATGTGTCGGTTTGTTTACGGCATTACTCACAGGCGCAGCACGTTATTTGATTGTGCGTGCTGCCTTAAGCGATAAGCTGAGCTGGGGTGCTGCGCTCAGTGCCGGAATCGGACACGGCTTTTGTGAAACGCTGTTTCTGTTTGTCGGCTTCTATTTTATACAGCTTTTGTTTATGCAGGCAGGAGCAGAAGTCGATGAACAAGTGCTGGATATGCTGTTTCAGCGTCCGCTGTCTTATCTGTTGGTTGATTTTGCGGCACAGATCGGTGCAGTCTGCTCCCATATCGCAATGTATTTGGTAATCGTTCGCGGTTTCTTAAAAAAGCAGGAAACAAAGGCACTGTTGCTTGTATGCGGCTTACAGGCATTGTATACTTTCTTTAAGTATTATATTCTTTCGGCCGACCAAAGCATTTGGATCAACGGCGCAGGAGCGATATTGATCGGCCTGTTGTCTTTCATTTATATCCTGCAGACATATCAAGCTATGAGTAAGCTTAAACAAATTGATTTTGAAAAGGATGCAGGAGAAACTGCCTTAGAGGAAGGCTATTAAATCGATAAATCAAGGCTTATAAAAAAATACGATATAGATACCAAAGAAGCACAACAGTCACTGATGAGGTGCTAACCAATCTATACGTTTTTTTTATTTATTATCAGACTGTCAAGTGCTTACGCTTTGTAAACTTCATATAATAAACAAGTGTAATGAAAAGAATTTCATATAAGTAAAATAATCGATTTAAGGCTTGATTATCGCTTTTTGTACTTGTAAAACGAGTATGATTGATATTGTTGATAAAATGCTTGAATCATATACTTTGAATTAATTTTTATGTTATAATTTGTTTCGGGAAACTGAAAATAAGGGGATTAAAAGAATAGGGAAAAGAATACGAAAAGTGTAAGAGAAGAATAGGGAGAGGCTCTTTGATCAATGATGTTGACTTAACATACACTGTAAGTATATGACAGAAGAAGGGCAAAGGGCATCAAGACTCAGGGTTGAAAAAGTTTTAAAACTGGAAAGGAGAAAGCACATGGCAGTAATTAATAATGATGAATACGGAATCCAAGATCCGCAGCTATATGAGCTGTTGTTGAATAAATTCGGCAACGGTATGTTCGGGAAAAAACTGCGTGATGAAGCATTGGCTGAGGTCAAGGATTTAACGATCGTCAATACACAGATATCCGATTTGTCATTCTTACGCTTCTTTCCTAATTTAGTACAGCTTGATGTTCATTCCAACGAGCTTGTTTCATTAATGGGACTTGGCTTTGTACCGCAACTGCGACGATTAAAAATCAGTGATAATCCGTTGATGAAAATCACTTCGGTAAGGGATTGTATCAGCCTTGAGGTTTTGGATATCAGCGGTTGTGCCGTCAGTGATTTAACCCCGTTATCTAATCTGACGAATTTGAAGTTGTTACGCGCAAGTAATTGTAATGTTTCCGATATGGAGCCGTTATCGGATTTAGTGAAACTGGAGCTTTTGGTGGCCGATCATAATCATATCAATGATTTAAAATTTCTGCGCCATATGGAAGCATTGAGTGAGGTTGACTTCGGCTATAATCAGATTGAAAATGTTTTTTCACTCTTGCGGCTTCCGATGTTGACAAGAATCAATTTGGAATATAATGCGATTGATACGTTAAGAGGCTTTCAGACGATGGAGGATTTGTGCTATTTGAATGTGCGAGGCAATCGCTTGAGCGGCGATTTGAATGTGTGGTACGATACACTATTCTTTGTCGAACAGCTTATTTTGACCGAGGATGATTATCATTATCAGATGGATGAGGATTATGAAGCTTCTTTGTATGAGTATGAGCATAAGGAGCAACAAGAAGGTGATTCACAATGAGATATATTGTCAGCGCCTGTTTGATGGGCGCAAATTGTAAGTACAACGGCGGTAACAATTATCAGCGAAGACTCAGCGCATATCTGAAAAATCATACGTTTCGCTGCGTATGCCCGGAGGTCTTGGGCGGCTTGCCGACACCGCGCTTAAGTGTAGAAATACAAAACGGGCGCATGATCAATACGGCAAATGAGGATGTCAGTGAAGCGTTTGAAAAAGGAACTGCGGAAGCATTAGAAATCACTGCCGATTTTCAGCCGGATGCGGTAATCCTTCAATCTCGAAGTCCTTCCTGCGGTGTAAATAAGCGTTACAGCGGAAATTTTGACGGAAAGCTGATATCGGGAAGCGGTATTTTTGCCCAAGCTTTAATGGATTCGGGATATAGGGTGTATGATGTTGAAGAATTTTTATCCCAATTCAAAGAGTAAGCATAGGAAAATGATTATTCCTTTATTATATCTGTTTATATGTTCCGTACATATTAACTATACATATTATCTATTCATATATATCGAGCACATCTCCGTTCATCTGCAGACTGATGAAAAGACAGTGCTTTTCTTATTGTTTCAACAGCCATTCGATAATATTTTTATGAATGATTCCGTTCTGTGACAAATCAACCTTATCCATTGACAGCACATATTTCGGATAATTATCATCAATCTTTGAAAAAGCACCGAATTCTCTGTTGATAATTGCTTCATCTGCCAACAAATAGATTACTTGTATATATTGTTTTTCATGAAAGCGGACAGCGATAAAGTCTATTTCACCGTTATTGATATTTCCGATATTGACCTTATAGCCTCTTGCGACTAATTCATTATAGACGATATTTTCTAACAGAGCACCTATTTGTTCCCTTTTCCCTTCAGATAAAAGATTCGCAAAACCAAGGTCTGTTAAATAATATTTATACTTTCCGGTTAGAATACGCTTGCCTCTGATATCATATCTTTCAGCTTTTGCGATGAGATTCGCTCTGATAATGTAGTCCAAGTAATTATACAGTGTTTCTAATGAAACCTTTCTCGATTCACTCTCGAAATATTTTTTCAGTCTTTCCGGTGAAAATGTTTGTGAGGGCGTTGTCAGAATATAAGTAACGATTCTGTTTAATAAGTCTATATCCTTAATTTTAAACCTTTTAATGATATCCTTTATAACGATAGAATCATAAACATCATTTAAGTATATTTTTTTAGAAAAATCATCTTTCTGCATAAAGCGCTGCGGCATTCCGCCCCATTTCATATAGTCCGTGAATATCGCTTCATGATTGTCTTGATCGGATATGCTTAAAAGCTCACAGACTTCACTGAAGGTAAACGGTGTTATTTTGAAGCTGATATAGCGGCCTGCGATATGAGTCGCCAAATCCCCTGATAACAGATCACTGTTAGAGCCGGTTATAAAGATCGAAGTGTTTTGCGTGGCTCTTAAGGAGTTGATTACCTTTTCCCAGTCTGTGACATTTTGAATTTCATCTAAGAAAATAAAATATTTGTCTGCGTCTGAGATTCGCTCTTTCATATATTGATGCAGCTTTTTCGGCTCGGTATATTCATCAAAATCATAATTTTCAAAGTTTATATAAATGATATGCTTGTCGTCGATTCCCGAAGCTTTCAGCTCGTCAATGATTTGTGTCAGTAAAACGGATTTGCCCGATCGTCGAATACCGATAAGCACTTTTATTAGTGATTGTTCATAAAAGGGTCTGATTGCATCTAAGTATCTTTTTCTTATTATCATGTGGGGACACTCCTTCTTGTGTTTATTATAGTATTCAATGAACAGAAAGTCAATTTATTTCGATACAGCGTAATAAATTGATGAAAAATGATATTTATTACGGCATAGACGGTATTGGTGGTGAGATAAGAGTCCTCGACTGTGGAAGCAGGCTACTGTTTGAGGATGGTTGATAAGAAAGTGACAAGGGATGTCATTTTTATGTTGTATGTGGACGATAGATTTATTTCTATCATATATTGGATACTAAACTTGTCAGAATATGGTTTTGATATACTGTTTACAGCGGTATTTTTCAACAGAATCAGCATGAAAACACAGTGAAACCGTTTCAATTTCACTGTGGAAACATGAAAAACTTATAAAAAAACGCAAGAAAGCATTGTAAGTGTTATCAAAATGGTTTAAAATAGTATATGTAAAAACTTTGTGAACATAGGAGGAATAAGAAATGAAACAGATTACAGTTTCCGTAATTGATCCGGTTGGTTTGCATGCACGTCCTGCGACAGTAGCGGTAAACGCTGCCAGCAAATTCAAATGCGAGGTAAACGTTGCATTCAAAGGTCGTGAAGTAAACATGAAATCAATCATGGGCGTTATGTCTTTAGGTATCCCTACGAATTCTGAAATTACTATTACATGTAACGGTGATGATGAGGATGCCGCAATCGCAGCGATTGAAGAAGTACTACGCGCACAGAAAATTATCGGTTAAGATGAAGGATGGCGAAGGCCATCTTTTTTTTTCTGCGATAACATTGCGAAAGCGCTAACAAAATAGTATAATAAATAGGAATAAGAACTATAGGAGGATAAGACATGATACAACAAGCCTATGAAAGATGGCTGAACCATCCGAATTTAGATCCGTCATATAAGGATGCTTTGGCAAATATGAATGAAACAGAAAAGAAGGACAGCTTTTATACAACGATTGCCTTTGGTACTGCAGGTATGAGAGGTCTTTTGGGACCGGGTACGAATCGTATCAATCTGCATACGATCCGCAAGGCAAATGTCGGCTTTGCTCAATATATTTCCGAGCATGGTGAGGAAGCAAAAAAACGCGGTATTGCGATCGGTTATGATAACCGTCATATGTCTAAGGAATTTGCGATGGACAGTGCTAAGGTATTGGCTACGTTCGGAATTCAGAGCTATGTGTTTGATTCCTTAAGACCGACTCCGGAGCTATCCTTTGCGGTACGTCATTTTAACTGCTTCGGCGGTATTATGATTACGGCAAGTCATAATCCTAAGGAATATAACGGCTATAAGCTGTATGATGAAAAAGGATGCCAGTTGGTACCGGCATTGGCACAGCAGGTCATTGATAAGGTCAATGCGATTGAGGATGAACTGGCAATCAGTGCTGATCCGAGTGAGGAACAAAGCAAGCTGATTACGATCATCGGCGCAGATGTTGATGAGGTTTACTATGAGAATGTCGTAAGCATTCAGTTAAATCCGGATGTTGATAAGAAAGCGGTTAAGATCGTATTCTCACCGGAGCACGGAACTGCCAATGTTCCCGTAAAGGAAATTTATAAGCGCTTGGGCTATGATTTCGTTGCGGTTGAGGAGCAGTGTACTCCCGATCCGGATTTCTCAATGACGCCTACGCCGAATCCTGAGGAAAAGGGAGCTTATGAGCTGGCGCTTAAGTATGCGAAAAAGGAAAATGCGGATATCATCTTAGTTTGTGATCCCGATGCGGATCGTATGGGTGTCGGTGTTCTGCATAACGGTGAATATGTGTTATTGACCGGTAATCAAAGCGGTTCGGTTTTGATTGAATATATTATATCACAGCTTAAGGAAAAGGGCTTGATGCCCGAGCATCCGGTTATGTTCAATACCGTCGTAACAAGTGATCTCGGTGAAAAAATTGCCGCTAAATACGGTGTTGAAACAGAAAAAACCTTGACCGGATTCAAATTCATCGGTGAAAAGGTTGCGAAATATGAAATCAATAATGAGAAGCAGTATGTATTCGGTTATGAAGAAAGCTATGGCTCATTGATCAAGCCGTTCGTTCGTGATAAGGATGCACCGCAGGCTTGTTTGATGCTGGCAGAGGCTGCTTGCTTCTATAAGGCACAGGGCAAAACACTGGTTGATGTGCTGAACGGCTTATATGATGAATTCGGTGCTTATGAGGAAAGTCAAACATCCTTGACCTTGGCAGGTGCCGAGGGTGCGGCTAAGATTCAGAAGATTCTGAGTGATTTGCGTACAAGTCAGCTTGCCGATATCGCAGGAACTGAGGTAATCCGCTTTGAGGATTATAAGGAATGTCGTATCATAGAAAACGGTACGGAAAGTGAACTTAGCGGCTTTACGAAATCAGATGTGCTGAAATATTATTTGAAGGACGGTAGCTGGATTGCGATTCGTCCGAGCGGAACTGAGCCGAAATGTAAATTCTATTACTGCATTAAGGGTACTACTGTGGCGGATGCTAAGGCAAAAACGAAGGAGTATCAGGAAGCGGTTGCGAAGCTGATTCAGTAACTGATTTGTTTAAGGAGTTATTTTGCAGTATTGATGAGCGAAGGGGACAAGATTATTCCTTCGCTTTCGATTTTTATAAAGAGGAGAGAAAAGGATGAAGCGATTAGCTGATAAGTTATTGACACCGAGTATGGTGTCGGCGGTGATGTGTTGGTGTATGGCGATTTATTTTAAACTGATACCGGTAGATTTGGTATCACCCAAGCCTTTAATCAGAGGTCTTTCCATGGGTAATAATGTCGTGACGGGACAATTTTTCTTAAATATATTATATTTCTTAGCCTTTGCTTTTACGGTACTAACAATCGTATGTATTTATTATATTGTTAAGCGTAGCGATTCTAATTAAATGGGTGTATTCCATATTCTTGTTTTTATCGAATGAAAGCTTTTGTATAAACGCTTAAGGAGAAAATCTTTAAGCTTTTCTTTTGTATTGTATGAAGCTTCATTGAAAACTTACTCTATATTTGTATTAAGTTTTCAATAGAGATATTGATTTTCCCGTAAAGCGGCGTATAATGTATATTGAAAAGTAGCACGATAATTGGTAGTAGTTTTCAACGGAGGTTAGTTATGGAAATAAAGCGTGATCGTTATTTGAATAAGCTGATTTCTTTTATGTGGGATGGACAAATTAAGGTGATTACCGGAATCAGACGCTGCGGAAAATCTTATCTGCTTAAAAAGCTGTTTCGCGATTATTTGATATCTACCGGAGTGACAGATGACAGTATAATTGATCTCGCGCTTGATTTAACGAGTGATATTCGTTATCGCAATCCTTTAGAGCTGACTGAATTTGTACGTAAAAAAGCAGAAGGCGAAAACCGACAATTTTATCTGTTTGTGGATGAAATTCAAATGTCCGATGAGGTTGCCAATCCTTATCATCCTGACGGAAGGAAAATTACCTTTTATGATGCCTTAAATGATTTGAATAGCTTATCAAATCTTGATATTTATGTTACCGGAAGTAATTCCAAAATGCTTTCGACAGATATTCTTACGGAATTCCGCGGCCGCAGCGATGAAATTCGCGTTCACCCGTTAAGCTTTGCGGAATACTATTCAGCGGTGGGCGGTGATAAAGCGGACGCTTTTGATGATTATGCCTTTTACGGAGGAATGCCTTTGATTATATCTCGACCTAATGAAGCGGCAAAAATGAGCTATTTACAGTCGCTTGTTTCCGAGGTTTATCTGAAGGACATTATAGAGCGCAAGAATATTAAAAAAGAAGATGTATTAGCTTCAATTCTTGACCTACTGTGTTCCTCTATCGGTTCTCTTACCAATCCGACTAATATCACCAATACGATCAATTCGAAACAAAAGCGATCGGGTGATAATATTGTTGCACATAATACGGTTAAGGCATATATCGATTATTTATCAGACGCATTTTTATTCAGCGAATGTAAAAGATGGGATGTGAAAGGAAAGGGCTACTTTGACTATCCTAATAAATACTATTGTGAGGATATCGGGTTAAGAAATGCGAGAATCGGTTTTCGTCAACAGGAAATGGCGCATATCATGGAAAATATTCTGTATAACGAGCTTGTGATCAGAGACTGCACAGTAGATGTAGGCGTTGTGTATTCAAATGAAAAAGATGCGAAGGGGACAATGAAAAGGGTCGCAAGAGAAATCGATTTTATAGCGTCCTTCGGCGGTAAGAGAACCTATATTCAATCTGCATACGCACTTTTGAGCGAGGAAAAGGCTGAAATCGAAAACAAGCCATTCTCTTTGACAAAAGATTCATTCCCGAAAATCATTGTTCGTAGTGATATCCGCAAGCGTTGGTATGATGATAACGGAATATTGAACATCAATGTCATCGACTTTTTACTTGATGATTCTTTGCTTTAACGCTTTTCTTTCAATAATTTTTGCGAATCATACGTATAAAACAGTGCCTCTGTGACCGATAATCAGCTCGAAATACCCGAATCCGGCGTCATAAACAGAATAAAATGCTAAAAACCATCGTTTTCATCTTTTCAAAAGGATAAAAATGAAGTAAAATAATAAGGTAAAGAACAAGGAGGATTTATTATGGCATTAGTATCTGCAACTGAAATGATTAATAAAGCACATGCAGGCCATTATGCTGTTGGTGCATTTAACATCAACAATATGGAATGGACAAAGTCAATTTTATTGGCAGCTGAAGAAGCAAAATCTCCGGTTATGCTTGGTGTATCCGAAGGTGCCGGAAAATACATGTGCGGTTTTAAAAATGTAGTCGCAATGGTTCGTGAGATTCATGACTTCTTAGGTATTACAGTACCTGTTGCATTGCATTTGGATCACGGCAGCTATGATGGTGCAAAGGCATGTATCGAAGCAGGATTCACGTCTGTAATGTTTGACGGTTCTCACTATCCGTTTGAAGAGAATCTTGAAAAATCAAAAGAAATGATTGAACTGGCACACGCAAAGGGATGCTCAATCGAATGTGAAGTCGGCGGCATCGGCGGTGAAGAGGACGGCGTTACCTCTATGGGTGAATTGGCCGATCCGAAAGAATGTGAAACGATTGCAGGCTTAGGAGTAGACTTCTTAGCAGCAGGTATCGGTAACATTCACGGTAAATATCCGTCTGACTGGGCAGGCTTGAACTTTGATCGTTTAGGTGAAATCCAGGATATCACAAACGGTAAGCCGCTTGTATTACACGGTGGTTCCGGTATTCCTGCGGATCAGATTGCGAAAGCAATTTCATTAGGTGTATCAAAAATCAATGTTAATACCGAGCTGCAGCTTGAATTTGCGGCAGCTACTCGTAAATATATCGAAGCAGGCAAGGATCAGGAAGGCAAAGGCTATGATCCTCGCAAGCTGTTAAAACCGGGTGCAGACGCTATCAAAGCAAAAGTTATTGCGATGATGGAACAATTCGGTTCCGCAGGCAAAGCGTAAAATTTGCCATTCCCTTGTAGTAGAGTAAATGAGTAGAAGATTAATTGTAGGTTGTTTGAGTGAGTGTGAGAGACCGTAAGAAATTGCGGTCTTTTATTTTCGGTCAGTTTCCTTCTGCACAACAAAAAGACACAGCTTGTATTCACTGTGCCTTACATTGCTTATATAACTTTTCCTATGTATCAATTCGATTGACTCAGATAAGCCATACATTCTATGTCCTGTATCAGCGATGATACAGCTTCTTTGTCTGATACTGTGCTTCCTGTGTAAGATTTACCTTCAGCTTACGGAACACATTTTTATCAACCTCAGACAGAATCACACTGCTGTGAGCCTCACAGCCGCTGAGCTTTTCCAGCTGCTTTAATGCGGTATGCGAAATCGGATTTGTCGTCGCTGAAACGCTTAATGCGATCAGCACTTCATCGGTATGTAAACGCGGATTGTTATTGCCGAGATGATTCACCTTCAGCTTTTGAATCGGCTCAATGATATTCGGTGAAATCAACAGAATATCGTCATCGATATTACCCAGTACCTTTAATGCGTTCAGTAAAGCCGCAGCACCTGCACCGAGCAGCGAACTTGTTTTGCCGCATACGATACGCCCGTCATTTAATTCAATTGCCATCGCAGGAGCCTGCGTTTCCTCTGATTTAGCGATTGCAGCGGCAACGCATGGGCGATCCTCAGTCGTAATATTTGCCTGTGCCATAATAATTTCAATCTTATCAACGACCTCATTACCGATATATCCCTTTTTCACATCACACTTCGCATGATAATAACGGCGAATGATTTCCTGCTCACTGGCTTTGATTGCGGCATCATCATTGATAATACATTTTCCGGCCATATTCACACCCATATCGGTCGGTGACTTATAAGGGCTTTCGCCGAGAATTCGCTCAAACATCGTATTCAGTACCGGAAATATTTCTACATCACGATTATAATTTACCGTTGTTTCATTATAAGCCTCTAAATGAAACGGATCGATCATATTAATATCATTCAGATCGGCAGTCGCTGCCTCATAGGCCAAGTTCACCGGATGCTTCAGCGGCAGATTCCAAATCGGAAAGGTTTCATATTTCGCATATCCTGCCTTGACACCGCGCTTATGCTCATGATAAAGCTGAGATAAGCAGGTTGCCATCTTTCCCGAACCCGGTCCCGGCGCAGTTACTACAACCAACGGCTTTGTTGTTTCAATATAATCATTTTTGCCGTAGCCCTCATCAGAAACGATCAGCTCTACATTATTCGGATATCCCGCAATCGGATAATGCAGACATACGGTAATACCCAGTGCCTCTAAATGATGCTTGAAGGTATCCGCACCTGTTTGATTCGCATACTGTGTCAAAACTACGCTCCCTACATATAACCCGACACTGCGATAAGCATCAATCAAACGCAGCACCTCGACATCATAAGTGATTCCCAAATCACTGCGAACCTTATTTTTCTCAATGTCATTCGCATTGATAGCGATAATCACCTCAACCTGATCCTTTAAGGTCAACAGCATTTTCAGCTTAGAATCAGGCTGAAAACCGGGCAATACTCTGGCCGCATGATGATCATCAAAAAGCTTTCCGCCGAATTCCAAATATAATTTGTTTCCGAATTTAGATATACGCTCTAAAATATGCTTGGATTGTAAAGACAAATATAAATCATTATCAAATGCTGGTTCGTTCATCATACCACTCCTATCCACAACGTACCTATTATATCAAATATACTAACTGATTACTAATGAAAAATCGTAAAATATCATCGGTCAACAAAAAAATTCAAATTTCATTATTCCTGTATTTGTAAAAATATGAAGATAGATTCAATCGGTAATATCGATTCTGTTTCTTTTTATATGAAACAAATATAGTATTGTATTATAGGAATATAAGCCTTCCCTCATCATTTTATTTATTTTTTATATAGATATATTAATAGAAATGCTTTATAATATAACTGCATATGTATAGAAGGAATCAACAGATATGTTCTATACTTATATAAAAAAGCTTTATTGAATATAATAGGATTACGATAAGAAAAGAAGCACAGACAAATTATTTTAAGTTATCAGAAAAATACGCACCGAACCGCCGGTGTGTTAATAGAATAAGTATTGGAAGGAGAAACAGCACATGGAAGAAGTAATTAAAATTGAAGGAGGACATTCGCTGAGCGGAACCGTAAGAATTTCAGGCTCTAAGAATGCGACGGTTGCGTTGATACCGGCCGCAATATTAGCGCATGGTCCGGTTACTATTTGCGGTGTTCCCAATATATCGGATGTACAATTTTTATCAGTGCTGCTGCAGGAGCTGGGAATTGAAGTCATTCGCAAGGGTGAGGATATTTTAATTATCGATCCGTCACAGATGAAAAATACACCGATGATTTCCGATACGGTCAGTAAGCTGAGGGCTTCTTATTATTTTATGGGAGCGTTATTGGGAAGATACGGTCATGTAGAAATGAAAATGCCGGGAGGCTGTTATTTAGGTCCGCGACCGATTGATTTACATGTGAAGGGCTTTGAAGCGTTGGGGGCAACGGTTCGTTATGAGCACGGTGCTTATATTATCGACGCTGATCAATTAGTCGGAAATAAAATCTTTTTGGATATCTCCAGTGTAGGTGCAACGATAAATATTATGATGGCTGCGGTGTATGCGAAGGGCAGAACAACGATTGAGAATGCCGCCAAAGAGCCGGAAATTATCGATGTGGCGACGCTGTTGAATAAAATGGGTGCGAAAATCCGCGGTGTCGGTACGAATGTGATTACGATCGACGGTGTCGAGTATTTGAACGGCTGCTTCCATGAAATCATTCCCGATCGTATTGAAGCGGCAACCTATTTGGTGTTGGCTTCCGCTGCGGCAAATGATGTAACGGTTGAAAATATTATCCCGCAGCATTTGGAGTCTTTACTGTCGAAGCTTCATGAGATCGGTATTCGTTTAGAAATCGGTATTGATTATGTCAAGGTCTTGGGCAGAGATGAATTACGGGCAACTGATATTAAAACATTGCCGTATCCGGGCTTTGCGACTGATATTCAACAGCCGCTGACGGCCTTATTGACGCAGGCAGAAGGACAATCGATTGTGACCGAGACGATTTATCATGAGCGTTTTAAGCATTGTCAGGAGTTAAATAAGATGGGGGCGAATATTAACGTGATGTCACCGAGTGCGATGATCAACGGGCCTACGCCTTTAACGGGCTGTGAGGTCGTCGCAACGGATCTGCGCTGCGGTGCGTGTCTTGTGATTGCCGGCTTATTGGCTGAGGGTGTTACCACGATTCATGAAATTTATCATATTGATCGTGGGTATGATAATCTTGACGGTAAGCTGAATGCGTTGGGCGCAAAGCTATGGCGTGAGGTCGTGGAATAGCGATTGATTCTTGGTTTAAGAATAGGAAGCGTTGATTACGGGACTGCGTTTTAATCAAATAAGAATAATTATTGACTGTCGGCATGTACGGCAGTTTTTTTATGGAATCGTATGGAATGTTGAATAATGCCGTTCAGGTTCTGTGCGTTTAAACAAGGGCATTGCGTATGAATGTTGAACTAAGGATAAACGGGTACAAGAAAGTACCTCTCGCCGTCTGTTACAGATTATTCTCATGTCAGATTCATGTAGCACTCATTTGCACTTATTGTAAAAATTTTGCGGTGTTTTACTGAATGGAAATTTTTTTTGTTTCAAATCGTGACCTTAAAAGAAGGCAAGGAATATGTGAGAGGTTGTATTTAAGGAATGAAAAAGTACGGAAAATGTTTCGTGATTAAATTGCGTAGGTCCCGCGTAATTCCGTTAAAAATATAAATCGATCGCAGGGCGCAGGGAAGAGAGATAATAAAAAAGCATTTTGGGGTCCTGTAAGGAAAATAACGGAAAAAAGGCGCTTTTCGGCATAAAGAGCCGTAATCCGTGAACAAATTTTTCCTTGGTGTATTTGTACGAAAGGCAATTTTAAAATACTTCGGATACGCAAGGTTTTCTGTTTTATGAAAATATATTCATGACAATGAAATAATGCGAAAACAAAAGTGTTGAAAAGTGAAAATGTGTGTAGACTTTGTGAAAGAATAGTGATAAAATAATTGGGCATAAGCGATTGCTTATTGTGAAAGTAAAGAGGAGGAAATTCACAATGAAGATGAATCAACTTGGTAAGCTTGCCTTATCAGCATTGATGGGTCTCACAATGTTAGCTGGTTGTGGCGGATCTGACGGTGCTTCCGACGGCAAGGTTATCGTTAATCTTGCGTCTGAGCCGCCTGAAATGAATTCATTTATGAATCAGGATTCAACAAGCGGTAACGTATTACGTCACACTGTAGAAGGCTTAACGACCTTAGACAGCAATGACAACCCGGTAGAGGGTGTAGCTAAAAGCTGGGATATCTCAGATGATAAGCTGACCTATACATTCCACTTGCGTGAGGATTCCGTATGGAATGACGGTACACCGGTAACAGCAAATGACTTTAAGTTTGCATGGGATCAATTATTCACTACTTACTTGGGTGCAGCTTACGGAAGCACTTGGGCAGTATTGATTGACGGTGCCGAGGAATTGATGGCACAGACTAAAACTAAAGAGGCTGCAGCTTCTAAAGCTGCGAAAAAGGCTTATGAGAATGTAGGCTACAAGGTAATCGACGACTATACTTTCGAGGTTAAATTGACAGGACCTTATCCTTATATCTTAGGTACATTCGCATTCTACAGCTTTGCGCCGGTTAATGAAAAACTGTACAAACAGTACGGCGGAATTGATAAGTATGGTGATGATGCAGAAAAAATGGCATACAACGGGCCATTCGTAATCAGCTCATGGACACATGAGGACAACATGGTTTTAACTAAGAATGACAAATATTGGAACAAAGATGCAATTAAACTGAATGAGATCACATTCAAGATGATTACAAATACAAACACTGCTTTAAATGAGTTTGAAAACGGTACGATCGATATGATCGGTCTGAGTGGTATTCAGGCTAAAAAGCTTAAAGAAGCCGGACAAGAAATTCAGACTTACGGTGACGGCAGTGTTTGGTACATGGAATTCAATATGAATCGTCCGGGCTTAAAGAACGCAAAGGTTCGTAAAGCCTTGACAATGGGGATTGATTGCGAAAAATTCATCAAAACAATTCCGATGAACGATTCTCAGGTAGCGACTTCGTTTACTCCGCCGGTAATCAACGGCGGTGAATTCAGTAAATCTGTCGGTAATATTTGGGAACGGGCTAACGGTGATTACACAAATGCGAAAAAACTGTTAGAGGAAGGCTTGAAAGAGGAAGGCATCGATCCTAAGGACTTCAGCATTGAATTATTAGGTGATGACAGCGATACTGCGAAAATCACTTATGAATTCGTACAGGAACAGTTAAAAACGAATCTTGGTGTAAAGCTTGAAATTAAGCCGGTACCGTTCAAGACTCGTATCCAGAGAATGAATGATAAGGACTTTGATATCGTATGGGCAGGTTGGTCTTTAGACTACAATGACCCGATGAGCTATCTTGATTTATGGTTGACAGGCGGCGGTAACAACCACGGTGGTTACTCTAACCCTGAATACGATAAGCTTGTTAAGAGTGCATACATGGAAGCTGATGTTGAAAAACGTACTCAGATGCTGTTAGATGCCGAAAAGATTCTTGCAGAGGACTGCGCAATCGGTTTGGTATACTGGCGTTCTCGTGACTTCATTTGCTCTGACAAATTGACAGGAGTTCAGCGTTCAGCGGTGAGAGACATGGACCTTAGATTTGCAGAAACTAAATAGCATATGAGGAATCTTAATATTCTATAAATAAGAATATGCAATAATAAGGCTATAACTAATCATTATAGCCTTATTTTAATCATTTAAGTGATATGATAAAAAGGATGTGAATTAATGTTAAAGTATATCATAAAGCGAATCTGTTATGCACTGCTGACATTGCTGCTGCTGATCGCCATCACGTTCTTAATGATGCATGCTGCACCGGGTGACCCGTTCGCCAGAGATAAGGCGATGACACCGGAAACCAAAGCTGCGTTATATGCGCGCTATGGTTTGGATAAACCGTTATGGATGCAATTCTTGATCTATGTCGGTAATATCTTTCAGGGTGATCTCGGTACATCAACAAAATACGGCCGAGAGGTTACGACGATTATCGGTGAATCCTTCCCGATTTCCTTTGAGCTCGGTATTCGCTCATTGGTGATTTCAATCTTCGGCGGTATTCTGTTAGGAACGATTGCGGCAATACGCCGCGGTAAGGCAGCGGATACAGTGGCGATGACGGTTGCGGTAATCGGCGTATCGGTTCCAAGCTTTATTGTAGCGGCATTGTTGCAGTATTTCTTGGCGCTGCAGTTGAATCTGAAATTAGGATCGGTGTTCTTTCCGATTACCGGATGGACAAGTGAGATGTCAAAGGTACTGCCTGCGTTTGCGTTAGGCTTAAGCTCGATGGCAACGATTTCCCGTTTGATGCGTACCAGTATGCTGGATGCGTTAAACTCTGATTATATCAAAACGGCAAAGGCAAAGGGTTTATCCGAAAGACGAATCATTTGGAAGCATGCCGTAAGAAACGCAATTATGCCGGTAATTACCGTATTGGGACCGATTACCGCATCAATTCTTACGGGAGCGTTTGTCGTTGAGCAAGTATTCTCAATTCCGGGAATGGGTAAATTCTTTGTTACCTCAATTCAAGAACTGGATTATATGATGATTGCCGGTACAACGATATTCTACGGTGCGTTTTTGATTATTATGACACTGTTGGTGGATATTGCCTATGGTATTGTCGATCCGCGTGTGAAGTTAGCGAATGGTAAGGAGTAGGTGTTATGCGAAAAAAGAAAAATACAATGCAGAATGTTTCACAACAAAGCATGAATGAAGTCGCATACACTTGCGATGAAGCAATCAGTGCCGATGAATTCACATGGGTCGGTCAGGATATCGAAAAAGGCAATGTAATTGTAAGAGAAAGCGTAAGCTACTTTAAAGACGCATTACGTCGTTTATTCCATGACAAGGTTGCGTTGACTCTGATGATTATCTTAGGCTTTATCCTGTTTATGTCAATCTTTATGCCGATGATTTCCCAATATTCAATGTCAGAGATTTGTGATTCTCATAATCTCGGGCCGTTCTCAGAGGATATCAACGGGAATTTTCATATCTTAGGTACGGATAATCTGGGACGTGACAGTTGGACAAGGCTTTGGTACGGCGGTCGTATTTCCCTGTTGATTGCGTTTGTGGCAGTCGGCATCAACTGTGTGGTCGGAATTATCTACGGCGGTATCTCCGGTTATTTCGGCGGTTGGATCGATAATATCATGATGCGAATCGTTGAAATTGTCAGCGGTATCCCTTATCTGTTGATCGTAATTCTGTTGATGACGATCATGAAGCCGAGCATTTCCACGATCATTATTGCCTATGCGCTGGTCGGCTGGGTCGGCATGGCACGCTTGGTACGAGGTCAGGTCATGCAGCTGAAGGAACAGGAATTTGTCATTTCCGCACAGACGATGGGCGCAAGCGCAGGCAGAATTCTGCTTCGTCATCTAGTGCCGAACACGCTGTCGGTAATTATCGTCAATCTGACATTGGCAATTCCGAGCGCAATCTTTACCGAAGCATATTTATCATTTATCGGACTCGGTGTTCCGCTTCCGCAGGCAAGCTGGGGAACCTTAGCGAATGACGGAATCATCAATTTCCGTTATTATCCGGAACAGCTGTTGATTCCGGCAATTCTTATCAGCTTGACAATGTTGGGCTTTAACTTACTTGGTGATAAGCTGCGTGATGCCTTTGATCCTAAATTACGGAGGTAGTATATGGCGAATGTATTAAATATTGAAAACCTATACGTTTCTTTTGATACCTATGCCGGAGAGGTGCAGGCAGTACGCGGTGTATCCTACTTCGTCAACGAGGGTGAGGTACTGGCTGTCGTCGGTGAGTCGGGCTGCGGAAAGAGTGTTACTGCACAAACGATCATGAAGTTGAATCCGATGCCGCCGGCACGAATCAAGTCAGGAAAGTTGACCTTAAACGGCATTGATATCATTGCGGCAGATGAAGAAGAAATGATGAAGATACGAGGTAAAGAGGTGTCTATGATTTTCCAGGACCCGATGACCTCATTGAATCCTACGATGCAGGTCGGCAAGCAAATCGTCGAGGCAATCGTGCATCATCAGAAATTAGATAAAAAGGAAGCTGAGGCAAGAGCCATTGAAATGCTGAAAAAGGTACAGATTCCTAACGCAGAGGAGCGTGCCAAGCAGTATCCGCATGAGTTCTCAGGCGGTATGCGTCAGCGCGCAATGATTGCGATGGCATTGTCCTGTAATCCGAAGCTTTTAATTGCGGATGAACCGACTACGGCACTGGATGTTACGATTCAGGCTCAGATCATTGATTTGTTGGCAGACATCCGTAAGGAAATGAATACAGCTATTATTTTGATTACCCACGATTTAGGTGTCGTTGCGAACTTGGCCGATCGTATTGCGGTCATGTATGCAGGAAAAATCGTGGAAACGGGTGTTGCGAAGGATATCTTTAAAAATCCGTCCCATCCGTATACAGCGGCACTGTTGAGCAGCTTACCGAAGCATGACACAAACAAATCAGAACGGTTAACATCAATACCGGGTACTCCTCCTGATTTGATTGCGCCGCCGATCGGCTGTGCCTTCGCATCTCGCTGTGAGCACTGCATGAAGGTATGCAAGAGCAAACAGCCGCCGGTATTTGATTTAGGCAACGGACATGCTTCCGCGTGCTGGCTGCTACATAAGGACTGCCCGAGTGAACGTAAGGAGGGCTTAGATAATGAGTAAGGAAAGCTTTATCTCTTTACGAGAGGTATCCAAAAACTTTAAGGTAAGCGGCGGACTTTTGAGAGCGGTCAACAAGGTCAGCTTTGATATCAATAAGGGTGAGACACTGGGCTTGGTCGGTGAATCAGGCTGTGGTAAGTCCACCTTAGGACGTGTCGTAATGGGTGTCTATCAGCCTTCAGAGGGTGAAATCATCGTTAAAGGCGAGCCGTTACATATCAAATCAGCTAAGGATCGCTATAAATACGCAAAGGTCGCACAAATGATTTTCCAAGACCCTTACGCTTCCTTAAATCCGCGTATGACTGTCGGCGACATCATCGCCGAGGGTATGGAAATACATAAGATGTATGATGCGAAAAAACGCAAGGAGCGCGTTGATGAATTGCTTGAAACGGTTGGCTTGAATAAGGAATATGCGAGCCGCTTCCCGCATGAATTCTCCGGCGGACAGCGTCAGCGTATCGGTATTGCCCGTGCTTTGGCAATTGAACCGGAGTTCCTTGTGTGTGATGAACCGATTTCAGCACTCGATGTTTCCATTCAGTCACAGATCATCAATCTGTTGATCGATCTTCAGCAAAAGCTTGGTTTGACTTATTTGTTTATCGCTCACGATTTAGATATCGTTCGTTATATCTCCGATCGTATTGCGGTCATGTACTTAGGCCATGTGATGGAAATCGGTGACAGCGATGAAGTATATAATAATGCGCTTCATCCGTATTCTCAGGCGTTGTTGTCGGCAGTGCCGATTCCCGATCCCGATATGGAAAAGCAGAAGCAGCGCATTATCCTTCAAGGTGATGTGCCGAGTCCTATCGACGTTCCTAAGGGATGTCCGTTTGCGGGCAGATGTCGTTATGCGAAGGACAAATGCAGTGAGGAACGACCTGAGCTGCGTGAGGTCAAGGCAGGACATCAGGTAGCTTGCCATTTCGTAGATGAAATCAATCATTTAAAATAAGCAACAAAATCAGATGACTTATGTCGTATAGGCACAAGTCATCTTTTTTAGTGCCCTGCTTCTTAGTATCCTGCTTTAACTACATAGGCTATGATATGGGTGAAATGCTTATATAGCTATAGGGGCTGTTGATTGATTAAAGATGCGGAAACAAAGATAAATCAGTAATATCCCTCAATCTCTTGTTTTCAATTTTAATAAAACAGTTTATAATGATAGATAGAAAAAATCATTTAAATAAAACGAAGGAAAGAAGGGTTTCGGAATATTATTCCATTCTTGAAGCCAAAGCGTTCAAAAGAAAGGATGGGAATTGATGCTTAGGATTGCGATATTAGAAAAGGAACAAAAGGCAAAGGATATCATTTTTGAATGTGCTAAAATGCTTGGGGAATGGGAGTGGACCTTTGCGCATTTTACGAAAATCTCCGAATTCGCTCATGCGGACGAAAAACAAAGGTTTGACTGTCTGATAATGAATGAATTGTTTCATACAGCGCGCATCAGTGCATCCTTTGTTGAAGCATATCCTGCACGTATCGTAATTTATTGTATGGATCATTTAACAGATACAATGAAAATACCCACAAACGGCAGAATCTTTTATATCGATCGAAATCAAATAAAGCCGGAAATGAAAAGAATCAAAGGTCATTTTCTATCGCTGTTACAGTCGCGTAAGGAATATTTATTATCTTATGCGAATCTGTTGGTACCGATACAAATACAGGATATTTATTATATCGAAAAAAGTGAAAAGAAGCTGATATATCATACACGAAAAGGATTATTCAAGGAACGAAAAACAATGGTACAGGCGGAACAGAACTTTTTGCCCTATGATTTTATTCGTATTCATGCCGGTCTTTTAGTGAATGTGGCACATGTGACACAAATCACAAAGGAAGCGATGGTATTGAGTAATCAAGAGGAGCTTCCGATCGCAAGAGCGAGAAGAAAGGCTGTTATCGACTGGTTTCATGAGTATGTAGACGGTAAGTAAAGGAATGGTTATAACGTATGTCAGATTGTAATATAAAGGAAATATACAGTGCGATATTAAAGGAAGAGCTGATACCCGCAATGGGCTGCACAGAGCCGATTGCGATCGCGTATGCAGGGGCAATTATCAAGGATACCTTACAGGCATTGCCCGATACGCTTGAGCTTGTCATCAGCGGCAATATCATTAAGAATGTGAAAAGCGTTATTGTACCGCATACAGGGGGCAGAAAAGGGATTGCGACTGCGATTGCGGCAGGTATTTGTTACGGCAAGACAGATTGCGGCTTAGAGGTGCTGTCTGCGGCTTCTGAAGCTCAAACCGCAATGCTGGATCGTTTCTTGGAGAATACAAGGCTTACAATCAAGGAATCTGATGCAAGCTGTCCGTTTGATATTCAAGTGTCTGCATCTAATAAGAATAATATTGCATATGTGCGTATTATCGGAAAGCATACCAATGTCGTTTCAATACGTCTTAATGATAAGGTGCTTTTTGAGAAGCCCTATGAGGATAAAATCATTCAGGCAGCACAGAATCGTAAGCTGTTGACAGTAAAGGATATCGTTGCGTATGCACAGACTGCAGATTTAGACACCGTTAAGGACGTATTGGATCGTCAAATCGCATATAATAGTGCGATAGCACAGGCAGGCTTAAACAATAATTACGGAGCCAATATCGGCAGTATTTTGTTGGCATCTTACGGTGATAATATTCAAAACAGAGCGAAGGCTTATGCGGCTGCGGGCTCTGATGCGCGAATGAACGGCTGTGAATTGCCGGTCGTAATCAATTCGGGCAGCGGTAATCAAGGAATAACTGCCAGTGTACCGATCATTGAATATGCGAAGCATTGTAAGGCTTCTGAGGAACAGCTTTATCGGGCTTTGATCGTCTCCAATCTTGTGACGATTCATTTAAAAACAGAAATCGGCTGTCTCAGTGCGTATTGCGGTGCAACCAGTGCCGGGGCCGGTGCAGGAGCGGGTGTTTGTTATTTATACGGCGGCGGGTATGATGAAATTGCCCATACGATCGTGAATGCTTTGGCTATCAATTCCGGTATGGTTTGTGACGGGGCAAAGGCAAGCTGTGCGGCCAAGATTGCTTCGGCAGTAGAGGCGGGTCTGTTAGGAATGCAGATGTATCAGCACCAAAGTCAATTTTACGGCGGGGACGGAATCATTGCGAAGGGGGTAGAGAATACGATTCGCGCTGTCAGTGCGCTTGCGCGTGACGGTATGCGGGAAACCGATCATGAAATTATTCGCTTGATGATGGGCGATTCGCTTCAAAAAGGCTGAATTGTATTAAAAGGGTATGGTATGTAAGCCATGCTTTTTTTCAATTCGTCGCATCCGTATGGCAGTGTAATTATGAAAAACGAAATGATCATACTGATTATGCCGTTAAAGAGACCGAATAAGCCGCTTCTGTTTACGAATCTTTGAAATTGATTATAATGTAAGTGTAAAGAAAAAGAAGCAAAGAGAGCGGTGAGAAAATGGGAACGTCAGAGCGATAGATGCGATTCACTATTAACAACAGCTATAATGAAAGTAATGAGTTAACGGTGCAAAACACATAACGCATCTGTCATATTCGGAACATACGGTTTGGGAAAGCCGAAGTGAGATGCCTGGAAGCGCTTGGTACAGCAGGGGCAAACAGGAATGGTAGCTTGTGAGAGCTATCCTTGAATGTTCACAGTTCAAGAAAAATCCGTATTTAAGAGATACAAAAAAGCAACAGTGACAGACCTATTAGGATTCAGCGAACCATACGTAACGTATAAGGCGAATAATTGTAGAAATATCCTGAGAAAGGTGTGGTCTGTCAGGTAAATCTTAAATCAGAAAGGAAACAGTCGGAAAATCAAAGAGTTGATAAGACAAACAGCTCGAAAAAGACTTGTTTCTTCACATATAAAATTGAATAGGAAAATCCCTGTAAGCGGAAAACAGCGCGCAGGGATTTTTTGTGTGTAATTAGCTTGGGATAGCTATAACATTGTTTCGCTTTGGAAGGATAAATGATATAATAGGTTCGGTGATAACGATGAATCAAAAGAAAATACAAGCACTTTTAGAATCCTTGCCGAAGGATGTTACCTTGGTTACGGTCAGCAAGCACCATCCGAAACAAAAAATTGATGAAGCGTATCAATACGGATGCCGCATCTTCGGTGAGAATAAGGTACAGGAGCTGAAGGAAAAGTACGATCCTAACTATGAATGGCATATGATCGGCCATCTGCAGCGCAATAAGGTCAAGGATGTCGTCGATCTTGTATCAATGATTCAAAGCGTGGATTCTCTGCCGCTTCTTAAGGAAATTGAAAAGCAGTGCGCAAAGCGTGATATTTGTATGCCGATTTTAATTGAGGTCAATATCTCTCGGGAAGCGAATAAGTACGGTATACCGTTGAGTGAGACAGCGGATTTTGTTGAGCAATGTCTTTTGTTTCCGCATATCAAGCTGCAGGGGCTGATGTGTGTAGGCCCGCTCAGTGAGGATCGCTCTGTTATCGCTGATTGTTTTCAACAGATGCAGCAGTGCTTTCTTGCGCTGAAAGAAAAGTACGGCAGCGAGTACTTCCGTTATCTTTCAATGGGTATGAGCGATGATTACGAGCTTGCGCTCCAATACGGAAGCAATATGATTCGCTTGGGAAGCATCATTATGGGAGAGCGTGATTACTGAAAAATCAGAGTGTAAAGAGCCGATAATGCCCTGAACAGCGGTGCGTTATCGTAGTTTTATCGTTTTGAAGCTGCTTTTTCGTGAAAAAGTGAAGAAAATCAAAAAAAGATATTGAAAGTATTTGATGAATATGATATTATATTTAAGCACTTGAGATGCCTCAATAGCTCAGTCGGTAGAGCATCCGGCTGTTAACCGGCAGGTCACAAGTTCGAGTCTTGTTTGAGGCGCCATTTGTTAAAAAAATGGAAATATATCGCTTGATAAGCGTATATTTCCTT
>CANSQL010000026.1 GCA_947649125.1 uncultured Erysipelotrichaceae bacterium
AATAAACATCCACCAGCCTAGCTGGTGGTTTTTACGTAATCGCCCCAAGGGGCTCAATTTCTTGCTGCGCTTACCAGCGCAACAATACGGTCCGACTTCCGCATTCTACTGCTTTTTACCCGTAAACGGGTCTTCTATATCCATTGTTAACTGTTCGCTTATTTGGTCTTCTTTTAATTGGTTTTCTATATATTTTTTTATCACCACATCGTTCTTTCCTGCTGTATCTACATAGTATCCTCTACACCAAAACGACCTATTCCTATATTTATATTTCATATTCCCCCATTTTTGGTATATTATTATGCTGCTTTTTCCTTTCAAAAATCCCATAAAGCTTGATACAGACATTTTGGGTGGTATTTCTATCAACATATGCACATGATCCGGGCATACTTCCGCTGTTATTATTTTTACTCCCTTCCATTCACATAATTCTCTCAGTATTGCTCCTATTTCCAGCCTCTTTTCTCCATAGAATACTTTCCTTCTATATTTCGGTGCAAATACTATATGATATTTGCAATTCCATGTTGTGTGTGATAAAGTATGTACGTCATTTAATGGGTTATTATTCATTATTTGTCCTCCTTTTGATTTTCTTATGCAGTTGTCGGACCGCATCTTTATTCTATCAAAAGGAGTTTTTATTTCATAGACTCATCGCTAAAGCTCTTTTGAACCCCCAGACTATCTGGGGGTTTTCTCATACAAAAAGTCCGTAAACCCGTTATTTATGGGGTAAAACGGACTTTTTGTTTTGTGTTGAGTACAGTTTGAGTACAAAAATCTAAAATATATCTTCAATTCTTATATTTTATCCAATTGTAATTTCAGGCATTCTAATTGTTTTTTCAGCCGTTCCTCATGTGATAATTGAGGAAATTTTTTCTGTGTGATTGGAAGATTATAATACTCTTTTGTTTTCTCTTTTGCGATATCATATATAATTCTATTGAAAGTTGGATTCCGTTGACAAACTAACTCTATAGAGATATAATGTGTTTAGATAACTCTTAAGAGATATTAAAAGGAGACTTGCTATGAGTAAGATTGTTTTATATCATGGTTCAAATAAAAAAATTGATAAACCACTTTTCGGCAAAGGTAAGGTTTATAACGATTATGGTCAAGGTTTTTATTGTACTGAACATATAGAACTTGCAAAGGAATGGTCTTGTAATGAAGGTGTTGATGGTTTTACAAACGAATATGAACTTGATATGTCCGGGCTGAAGATTTTAAATTTGTCCTCAGAAGAATACACAATCCTTCATTGGCTCACTTTACTCATGGAAAATCGCCGTTTCCGTATATCGACTCCTGTTATGCGTAGAGGCGTTCAGTGGTTAAAGGATCATTTTTCAGTTGATATCAGCGACTATGATTTGATTATCGGTTATCGTGCTGATGATTCCTATTTTTCATTCGCCAGAGCCTTCGTCAGCAACGAGATTTCTTTGGGTCAGTTAAACTACGCAATGCGACTCGGCAAACTTGGTGAGCAGTATGTTTTGAAAAGTGAAAAAGCATTTAACCGGTTAGTGTTTAAATCTGCTGAGCCGGCAGATAATAGTATTTACTATGCTCGTAGAAAAATTAGAGATGATGAAGCTCGTAACGCTTTCTTTACAGAGCTTGAAAAAGAAGATGCTAACGGTATTTATATGAGAGATATTATCAGAGAGGAAATGAAAAGTGATGATGTACGCTTACGATGAGATTTATCTGAATGATGCGATGAGAAATCTTGGTGAAGCATTTGATTATTCAGCAACTGTTTTAAATATCGTTATGGATGATTTTCTGGATATGTTTATTATAAGTGGAATTGCAGAACAATTTGCAGATGGTGTTCCAAAGTTTGTGTCAGGCCTATCCGGAACTGAACTTGTATGGGAAGTTTTAAGTCGTGTAAATAGAAATGGTGATTTTCCTGCACCACAGACGGAATATAATTACTCTCCTGAATATTGGTGTGGTTGGATACTTGCATTTTATCAATGGAATACAAAGAAAAGTTTTAAGGAAATAAAAAAATATTTACCGATGAGCGAGATTTATAAGTTATATCCTACTTTACATGAAGCATCGGAGGAAAAGTTTATTGATGTCGCAAATTCTATACTTGAACGAAAGAATCTGCCTACAAAATTACAAACAGTGCGTAAGGCAGTCGGTCTTACACAAAAGGAGTTGTCTGAAAAATCAGGGGTAACACTTAGGATGATTCAACAATATGAACAGCGAGCAAAGGATATCAATAAAGCAACTGCAAGCAACTTGTTTGATTTGGCGCAAGTACTCGGCTGCAAAGCAGAAGATTTGTTGGAATAATAGAAATAACATAATTGATTTTGAATTGAAAGCACTGAAATACTATCTTCTATCAGAGTACTGAGGGGGCAGTGTTTCAAGCGTTTGGAGTAGAGTGATGTTGATAAATTACTAGATATCTGCGCAGCTTTTTTATTCAACGTAAAGAATAAAATAAAACCGATATAAACGACCTACCTATTCTCATTTCACATACTGAAAAAAGCACTGTTTTCAGTTGCATTCTTAACTGAATTTGTTATAATATAAATGAAGGTAGAATACTTTCCATCACTATCTGAGACCTGTGACGGTTCTGACAGGTCGGTAAAATAAAAATTGACCGAGTGATGGGTACCTGTGACGGTTCTGACAGGTCGGTAAAATAAAAATTGACCGAGTGATGAAATATTCAAGGAGGTAAAAACTACCTCCTTGTTTTTTGAAAGAAGGTGTTTGTATGATACTGACAGGCTCTGCCGAATTAAGATTATTAAGTGATTCCTTTTACAATACTTATGACCCTTCAAGCTGTTTCGAAATTCTGCAGAAGTCAAACAGAGCTTATAATATCGCAGTTTTCAACAGTCATAAGGGTTATTACGTATGTGTTCCGCTCAGATCAAATATTACTCATAAATATGCCTATCGCTTTAAAAAAATCAAAGCGTTCGAAATATAATAAATCCGGTGTAGATTACAAAAAAATGATAATCATAAAAAATCTTGATTATCTCGATGATGATAATACTGCCGTTATAGATAAGGATGAGTATATTGAATTCGTACAGAATCTGACAAGGATTCAGTCTCAGGCCTTAAGCTTTCTCAATGAATATATTGATTACAAAACGGGAAAACAAAATATCAGTGAACAGGAAGCAAAGCGTAGATATGAGTTTTCCTCATTACAATATTTCCATAAAGAATTAGGGTTAACATCGGATTCAGTCTTTGAAAGTACCGCCGGCTGATTACAATCTGTTTTTTGTTTGGAATAATTCGTAATGCTTGAAATTTATGAATATCACACACAATCAGTTTTGATTGCGATAACACGGAAAACGTGGTAGAATAAGAACAGGGATTTACAGAAAGGAGTGTTTACAATGAAATTAATTTTAGCGATTATGTCAAACGATGACAGTCCTGCCGTTTCCAGTGCTTTAACAAAGGAAAACTTTCAGGTAACACGCTTGGCAACTACCGGAGGCTTCCTGCGTGCCGGAAATACCACTTTAATTGTCGGAACTGATGATGACAAGGTGGAAAAGGCAATCGAAGTCATCGGTGAATACAGCCGCAGACGCACTGAGGTCGTACCGAGCACAGCTTCCTATGACATCGGCAGATATGCTTCATTTCCGGTTGAGGTTCAAGTCGGCGGTGCTACCATCTTCGTAGTTGATGTAGAAAAATTTGTGAAATTATAATTAAACAACATACACATAATGGGAATAAAGGATTGTTTGAATCAGGCAGTCCTTTTTTGTTTATTCTGTACTCGCTGATCAACATATCATTGCTTCACAATCGGATACATGATTCATAATGCCTTAAAACAGATGTCTGAAAGCTTTGTAAGAGGCTATAATAAAGGTACGCTTATTGCATTATTGCGGTATTTGTAGTATTATATTTTCAGTTAAAGCATAGGATTTGCGTTTTAACGAAGCAGTTATTTTTGTTGAAAAGAATGCGAAAACACTTGATCGTTGCCTTGTCACGTCATTGCTGTTAAGCAGGATCAGAATATACGGGCGAATTTTTATTCAAGATTCGTCGGGCGAAGCATGCCCTTTTATTATATAAGGAGCGATTTCATGGGCTGGTATGTCATACAGGTTAGTGTAAATCATGAAGCGAAAACAGCGAATCGATGCTGCACAATGATATCAAAGGATATTTTACGGGAATGCTTTATTCCTGAATATATACGAATGAAGCGTTACAACGGTTCATGGCATGAGGAAAGAGAAATTTTGTTTCCCGGGTATGTATTCATGATCAGTGATCATATCGTTCAGCTAAATATGGAATTAAAAAGAATTCCTGATTTTGCGCGTATTATCGGTAAAAAGAAAAGTGATATTTTTCCTTTGGATGCAGAGGAAATTGCCTTTTTGAAGGAGTTTGCCCATCGAGATCATACGGTAGCGATGTCACATGGGTATATTGAGGGGGACCGCATTATCGTATGTGACGGGCCGATGAAGGGCAAGGAAGGCTTAATCGTCAGAATCAATCGCCATAAGCGTATTGCGGAAATACAGCTTAAAATGTTCAACAAAAATGCTGTTATAAAAGTAGGATTGGAAATCATAAGCAAGAGTCGTTAAGAAGCTTGCTTTTTGTTTGGAGGAATTTTATTTTATGAAGCATAGAACGATACCGTTCTCACCGCCGGATATCGGTGAGCGTGAAAAGCAGGCAGTAAGCGAAGCATTGTCTTCGGGTTGGATTACTACAGGACCGAGAACAAAGCAGTTTGAAACAGCAATTTCCGATTATGTCGGTACAAACAAAACCGTTTGTCTTAACAGCGCTACTGCCGCAATGGAATTGACGCTGCGTGTTTTGGGAATCGGTCCCGGTGATGAGGTGATCGTTCCTGCTTATACATATACTGCCTCTTGTTCGGTTATCTGTCATGTCGGCGCAACTCCGGTCATGATCGATTCGCAGAAGGACAGTGTTGAAATGGATTATGACGCAATGGAAGCGGCAATCAATGAGAAAACGAAGGCGATCATTGCGGTCGATGTGGCGGGAATCGTTTGTGATTATGAGCGCATCTATGAAGCAGTCAACAGAAAAAGCAGCTTATTTCACGCAGCCAATGATATGCAGAAAGCATTTCAGCGCGTTATCGTGATGTCTGATTGTGCGCACGGCTTCGGTGCTGTAAGAAGAGGAAAGCATGCCGGTATGATCGCTGATTTTACCTGTTATTCCTTTCACGCAGTGAAGAATTTGACAACTGCCGAGGGCGGTGCCGTCACATGGATTGCGCATGAGGGCATGGATGATGAGGCTGTCTACAAGCAATATCAATTATTATCCCTGCACGGGCAAAATAAAGACGCTTTGAGTAAAAATAAATCAGGCGGTTGGGAATACGATATCATCGCTCCCTACTATAAATGTAATATGACGGATATTCAGGCAAGTATCGGCATCGTACAGCTGGAGCGTTATGAGGCTATGCTGAAGCGGCGCTTTGAAATTATCGCAATGTATGATGAAGCCTTTAAGAACGAGCCGATACAGTGCTTGAAGCATCAATCGGACATTCATCACTCCAGCGGTCATTTGTATTTTACAAGAATAGACGGAATGAACGAAGTACAGCGAAATAAATTCATCGAAAGCATGGCGGAAAAGGGCGTATCCTGTAATGTGCATTATAAACCGCTGCCGATGCTGACAGCGTATAAGCGCATGGGCTTTGATATCGGGAATTATCCGAATGCGTATCGATTGTATGAAAATGAAATCACCTTGCCGCTGTACAGCACATTGAGCGATGAGGATGTAAAAGCGGTAATACAGGCTTATCGGGAATGTTTAGAGGAAGTACAATGCATTTAAGAACATGGAATGAGCTTCCCGAATGGATGAGAAATGAAGAAGTCAGGAAATATCATGAAATATTGAAACGGAAACGATTCACATTGATGCTGAAGCGTTTTTTTGATGTCGTGATGTCGCTGTTTCTGCTGATTCTCTTGTCTTGGCTGTTTTTGATTTTGTCGATATGGATCAAGGCAGACAGCAAGGGCAGTGTGTTTTATCGTCAAGAGCGGATCACACAATACGGGAAACGCTTCCGTATCTATAAGTTTCGAACAATGGTGAGTGATGCGGATAAAATCGGTGCATTGGTTACGACAGCAAATGATGCGAGAATCACCAAGGTAGGGTCAAAAATCAGAAAATGTCGCTTGGATGAAATTCCGCAGCTGATCAATGTATTGAAGGGTGAAATGAGCTTTGTGGGGACAAGACCCGAGGTAGAGAAGTATGTGCGTGAGTACAGCGATGAGATGAAGGCAACGCTGTTGTTGCCGGCGGGGGTTACATCGTTTGCCAGCATACGCTTTAAAGACGAGGACAGTCTTATCGCTGAGTATTCGCAAGCATTAGGAATAGATGAAGCCTATATCAAAAAGGTGCTGCCGAAAAAAATGGCGCTCAATCTGGAATATATAAGACAAATCAGTTTTTGGAATGATGTGAAAATTTGTATTAAGACAGTACTGTGAGTGAAAGGAAGTGATAAAATGGAATGCGTTTCAATTGTAGTACCGATTTTAAATGAAGAAGCCTATATAAAACAATTTTTAACGGCCGTATCAGCACAAGATTATCCGCATAATGCTATGGAGCTACTGTTGGTTGACGGATGTTCAACAGATCAAACAAGAGCGTTGATATACCAATCAATGGAAAATAGTGATATTAGTTTTAAAGTTTTAAATAATCCAAAGAAAATCACACCCGTAGCATTAAATATCGGTATTAAAGAAAGTCGTTACAACTACATTGTTCGGTTGGATGCCCATAGTATATATCCAAAAAATTATATAAGTAAGTGCATCAGTTATCTAAAAAGTACGAATGCTGATAATGTTGGATGTATCTTAAAAACAGCATATCATAATCACAAAGAAAAAATGATTGCTTCAATGCTTTCATCAAAATTCGGTGTAGGTAATTCAGGTTTTAGGACAAATGCCAAAAGCGGTTATGTTGATACAGTTCCCTTCGGTACTTTCAGAAAAGAATTATTTCAGAGAATTGGCTTATTCGATGAGCGACTTTCCAGAAATCAAGACAGCGAATTTAATTCGCGCATTATCAAAAGCGGGGGAAAGATTTATTTATTTGACGACATTGAAATAACATACTATCCTCGTAATACCGTAAAAAAGCTATTGGCAATGGGAAAGAAAAACGGTAGTTGGAATATCTATACTGCTCATTTATGTCCGGGATCGATGCGTCTCAGACACTTTATACCCTTTGGATTTGTTTTAAGTCTATTAATCGGTATAATCTCAATTATCGCAAGATGGCAAATCATAACATTTCTGTTTATAGGTGAATTAGCATTATATTTATTATTAGATTTAGTCTTTAGTATAAAATCTTCTGACAGCTTGAAAGATACTTTAATGTTGATGTTTTTATTTCCGTCATTCCATATTGCATACGGTATCGGTTCTTTTCAAGGTCTTATTAAATGTCTAATTTCAAGAAAAAAAGCTTATCAGCTTGAATACTTAACCTAAGTAGGAGAAATTATATGAACGCAAAAAATGAACGAACCGTACCAATGGCTGATATTGAAGTTTTAATCGCCTCTTTAAATCAAAAAGATACTTCATTGATTGAGTCGATGAATGTAAAGACTGATGCTATTATAGCTAATCAAGCAAATGACTATGATTACATCAATGTAATGAAAGACTCACAACGCTGTCAAATGATTACGACACCGTACCGTGGTGTGGGAAAGAACAGAAATATTGCTTTATTTGCAGCAAAAGCTGATATATGCTTAATTGCTGATGATGATATTCTTTATTACGATAATTATAAAGATATTGTTTCAGAGGCTTTTCATAAATTAAAAGATGCAGACATCATTATCTTTAACATAGACGATTGTGAGGATAATGGTAGAAGAGTTAATAAAAAAATTAAAAGGTTGAAATGGTACAACCTTTTAAACTACGGAGCAGTAAGAATAGCCTTTAAAAGACAAAGCATTGTAAATAACAGCGTATTGTTTTCAACTGCATTTGGCGGCGGTGCCGTATATAGTGCCGGTGAGGACTCATTATTTTTAATTGAAGCTTATCGAAAAAAACTACATATCTATACTTATCCCAAAACAATCTTAAAGCTTCAAGAGTCAGAATCTACCTGGTTCAAAGGATATGATGAAAAATATTTTTATGATAAAGGTAAATTTTTAGCTGTTGCTTTTCCTAAACTAAAATGGCTGCTTGTTCCTGTTTTCTTATTAAAAGAATGTAAGAAATCGTCATTAAGCATGTTATCTTGTTGTAAGAATATATATAAAGGAGCATTTAATTAATAAAATGAAAGGATGATTCATAATGAACTACGCATTAATCGGCTGTGGCAGAATATCTCCAAATCATATTGCTGCAGCTCTAAAAAACAGTCTGACTATAAAGGCCGTTTGTGATGTTAAAAGAGAAAGAATGAGTGAATTATTAGCAAAATTTGAATTGGACAGTTCTAATATAAATCAATACTTAGATTATAAAGAAATGCTGAAAAACGAAAAAATAGATTTAGTTGCGATAGCTACCGAATCAGGCCTGCATGCTGAAATAGCATTGTATTGTATCGAAAAAGGAATTCACTGCATTATTGAAAAACCTATGGCGATGAATATGAAAGATGCACAAAAAATATGTGATTTAGCAAAAGAAAAGAATGTAGTCGTATGTGCCAACCATCAAAACCGATTCAATAAATCAATTCAAAAAATACATGAGGCAATGGAAGCAGGTATGTTTGGCAAACTGCTTCACGGTACAGCGCATGTGAAATGGAATCGAAATAAAGGATATTATGATCAGGCGTTGTGGCGAGGCACTTGGGACAATGACGGCGGCTGCTTGATGAATCAATGTATTCACAACATTGATCTACTGCGTTGGATGATGCAAGATGAGGTAGATGAAGTAATGGCATATACCGATAATTTGAAGCATGATTATATTCAAGCAGAGGATTTAGGAATGGCACTGGTCAAATTCAAAAACGGTGCTTACGGGATTATTGAAGGTACAGTAAATGTATATCCGAGTAATCTGGAAGAAACCTTATATCTTTTCGGTGATAAAGGGACAGTAAAAGCAGGCGGTAAATCTGTTAATATTATTGAAGAATGGTGCTTTAAAGATGATACAAGCAATCCGGAAGAAATAAAATTAAAATATAGTGAAAATCCTGAAAATATATACGGATTCGGCCATAATCCCTTATATGCAGATGTTATTCATGCAATTTCAACGCACACCAAGCCATTGGTAGATGCAGAGGCCGGCAAGCGAGCTTTAGAATTGGTGCTTGCAATATATCAATCAGCGTATTTAGGAAAACCGGTTAAATTACCGTTGAGCATTGATGTCTCCTCCACCGATTTCTTTGATATGTTCACAAAGAAAGGAGTGGATTAGATGGAATTTATTGATTTAAAAAAACAGTATGAAATCCTAAAGCAGGAAATTGATGCTAATATTCAAGCAGTTTTAGATGACGGTCACTATATAATGGGAGCTGCTGTTTCTGAACTTGAAAAAGAATTGGCAGATTATATCGGTGTAAAGCATTGTATCACATGTGCAAACGGGACCGATGCTTTATCGCTTGCATTAATGGCATGGGGTATTAAAAGCGGTGATGCAATATTCGTACCTTCCTTTACATTTTATGCCACAGCTGAAGTAGTATCTTTGATTGGAGCAACCCCGATATTTATTGACAGTGATCCGCGTACTTTTAACATAGACGTTATTCATCTTCGCAGCGTGATTGAAAATGTAATCAAGGAAGGAAAGCTTAATCCACGAGCAATTATCCCTGTTGATTTATTTGGCCAACCGGCGGAATATGAAGAAATAATGAAAATTGCAAAGGACTATAATCTATTAGTGCTGGAAGATGGTGCACAGGGATTCGGAGGTACAATAAACGGCAAAAAAGCATGCAGCTTCGGCGATATCTCTACCACTTCTTTTTTTCCTGCGAAACCTCTTGGCTGTTACGGCGATGGCGGTGCCGTTTTCACTGACAGTGATGTATATTATGAAAAGCTTGTTTCTTTAAGAGTACATGGAAAAGGAAGCTATAAATATGATAATGTCAGAGTAGGGTTAAATTCACGTCTTGATACTCTGCAGGCAGCAATATTGTTACCTAAGCTTCATGCCTTTATCGATTATGAGTTGAACAGTCGTAATGAAATTGCGGATATATATAACCATGAATTGAATGATATCGTAATAACACCTCTCGTTAAAGAAAATATGCAAAGCAGTTGGGCACAATATACAATTTTATTAAATAATGAGCAGGAACGAAACGAGCTTCAGCAATATCTAAAATCAAAAGGTGTACCATCCATGATCTATTATCCTAAACCTTTACATATGCAAAGTGTATATAAGGATCATAATATTTATTCAGAAGATTTAAAAAATGCAGAGAATCTCAGTCGCATATGCTTAAGCTTACCAATGCATCCTTACCTAGAAAGGGAGCAAATAATTACTGTATGTAATGAAATCAAATTATATCTACAAAAGGAAATGAAATTATGAAAAAGTTTCTTTTAAGCGAGTGCTTCCATGATAACGTACAAAAAGATGCCGAGTTTGAAGCATTAGGCATTTTAGATTCAAAAGTAACACTGCCCTTTTTAACTTTTATCGAAAATGAAACATATATTGATAAGCTACTACATAATCCGCATATAAGTGCTGTTATCACAAACGAAGCGATATATGAAAAGCATTTAAAAGATATTGACTGCGGTTGTTATATATGTACCAATCCTCGTCTTACATTTTTTAAACTGCATAATTCATTAAGTCATCATAGTGAATATCAACGACCGCAGTTCGAAACTAAAATCGGTAATGATTGTGAAGTATCACCTTTAGCGCATATCAATAAAAATAATGTAATCATCGGCAATCATGTCATCATAGAGGAATTTGTATCTATCAAAGAAAATGTAATCATCGGTGATCATTCAATTATCAGAGCCGGAGCTGTAATCGGCGGTACCGGTTTTGAATTTAAAAAAGATGAAGATTCCTTGTTTCATGTCGATCATTGCGGCGGTGTCATAATCGGTAAGCATGTAGAAATTCAATATAACAGCTGTGTCGATAAAGCTATATATCCTTGGGATAATACTGAAATCGGCGATTATTCAAAACTAGATAACTTAATTCATATCGGTCATGCTGTAAAAATAAGAGAACGCGTAATGATTCCTGCTATGGCTGCTGTCGGTGGTAGAGTTGAAATCGGCGATGATTCATGGATCGGATTGGCAAGCGTAATACGCAACGGTCTGCATATCGGTTCAAATGCACGAGCAAATATGGGTGCCGTAGTTACTAAGGATATTGCAGACAATCAAGCAGTCAGCGGCAATTTCGCTATCGAACATAAGCAATTTATAGAAAGGTTGAAAAAAGGAGAATAGTATATGAAACAAATGTTGTTAAATAAGATTAAAAACAAAGAAATTATTGTAGGTGTTGTTGGCCTCGGCTATGTGGGCTTGCCGCTTGCTGTTGAAAAAGCAAAAGCAGGTTTCCGCACAATCGGTTTTGATATACAAAAGGAAAAGGTTAATTCAGTAAACCAAGGAAAAAACTATATCGGTGATGTTGTTGATAAGGATCTGGCTGAACTGGTAAAAAACAATATGCTGTCGGCAACAACCGATTTCGGCTTCATTAAAGATGTGGATTTCATTGCCATTTGCGTGCCGACACCTTTAGATGCGCATCAACAGCCTGATATTTCATTTGTAAGAGATTCCGGTATCGCCGTCTCAAAGTATTTGCGTAAAGGAACAATGGTTGTACTGGAATCTTCAACTTATCCGGGCACAACTGAAGAGCTGTTAAAGCCTATTTTAGAGAAAGGATCCGGTCTGAAGTGCGGTGAGGATTTTTATTTAGGGTTCTCCCCTGAACGCGTCGATCCCGGTAATGCAATTTATCACACTAAAAATACACCGAAGGTTGTCGGAGCCATTGGAAATGATGCAACTGAGGTCATCGCCACAATGTATCGTGCAGTTTTAGAAGGAGACATTCATGAAGTATCCTCACCGGCTGTCGCTGAGCTTGAAAAAATATTAGAAAACACATATCGTAATATCAATATCGGCTTAGTGAATGAATTATGTATGTTGTGTGAAAAGATGGGCATTTCTGCATGGGAAGTAATTGATGCCGCAAAAACAAAACCGTTTGGTTATCAGGCATTTTATCCGGGACCGGGCTTAGGCGGACACTGTATTCCTTTAGACCCTTATTATCTCACATGGAAAGCAAGAGAATATGGGTTTCATACCTCTATGATTGAAAACAGCATGATTATTAATGACAAAATGCCTGAATATTGTGTTGAACGTTGTTATAAGGTACTAAATAAACAAAAGAAAGCAATGGCAAACGCCAAAATATTAGTATTAGGTGTAGCATATAAAAATGATATTGATGATTATCGTGAAAGTCCTGCATTGCGCTTAATTGAACTGTTAAACGCAGAAGGAGCTACCGTTGATTTTTATGATCCTTATATTCCGGAATATCGTTATAAGGGAAAAAATCACCGCGGCATAGAAGCAATTTATCCCGAAGTCATTAAAAACTATGATTTAATAGTTATCGCAACAGCTCATAAGAGTTATGATTTAGAAATGCTTCAACAAAACGCTAAGGCAATTTTTGATACACGTAACGCTCTAAAAAACATTACCGATCGCAACAATATTGAATTACTGTAAAACGAGGTTTTGTATGAATATTGTAATGCTGCTGGATAACTGCTTTGATCCTGACGTCCGTGTATATAAAGAAGCTGACTATTTGGTGAAACAAGGAAATAATGTACAGATCATCTGTTTAGATAAAAAGAACAAATATATAGATAAACAAGATGAAATAAAGGATGGAATTCACATACATCGTATATTCTGCCGTAATGATAAAATAACCCGACTGCTTGAAAACAAATTTTTTTCGTATTTTACAGCCCTATTTTACGCCTACTGGCTGATGATGTTTTTTATCCGGGCAAAACATTATTTAAAACACAAAAGCGTAGACATCCTGCATTGTCATGATGTTGTAATGTCATATGGATCAAGATGGTTTTTTAAAAAACAAATAAAAGTATTCGATATGCACGAATATTATTTAAAGGATGATAAAAGCTTCAAGGACCGAATCATGAAGTATATCGTATCCTCAGCACAAGACCATAGTAAGTGGATTATATATGTAAATGAAAAACAAATACTGAAATTAAAAGAAAAAAATAGGAATAAATTAGTTCTGCTGCCTAATTATCCGTCTCAATCCATTTTCACCGATATAACGAAAACAGCATCCGATCGCATTCGCATAGGCTATGTCGGAGCTGTAAGAGATTTTAAATCATTAGCTGCTTTAATTGATATAAATGATATTGTGAAGGATAAATTTGATATAAAAATTTACGGCTACGGCAGTGCTTATGACTCTTTAATCGAGTATGAAAGAAGTAAAGGGTACTTAAGCATATTAACAGGCAGTTATAACGGAATCAATGAAATAGAAAACATTTATAAGAACATTGACATTTTGTATTGTGTTTATGATAACCACATCGCAAATTGGAAGTATTCCTATCCGGTTAAATTTTATGAGGGCATTCTCACAAAAACTCCGATTATAGTATCAAAAGATAGCACAGTCGGTGATTTCACCGAAGCAAAGAATATCGGATATACATTAAATTTAGATGATAAAGATGCTTTCCTACGCTTATTGACTGAAGAAATTAATAGTCAAAGTTATAAAACAAAGCAAATAAATCTTGAAAAAATACAGTATCACTATACATGGGAGAATCAAGTACAACGACTAAATGTTATTTATGAAAAATCATGAGGTGTATAATGAATAAAAAAATTATGTTATCAATTCAATCCGGTAAAACAGAACTGATATTTTTCATTCTGTACAAGCTGTTAATCGATTTTTCTTATATAACTATAATTAGAGATAATTATAATGAGTACAATCAATTTATCACTGATTTCAGCTTAATAAAATATATCATAGCCTTTGTTTTTCTGATAACGTTATATCTACTGAATATTAAAGCGCTGTTGTCTGTTTCTAAATTAATAGTTAAGCTTTTTCTTTTGTTGATGTATGTACCCATTTCGACTGTCTATGCGTGCAAAAATGACAGTACCGTATTCTTTATGACAATTACTGCCGGATTTTTTATTTTCATTATAACAGCTTCATTCATGATCAGGAATATAAAAATAAAAAAAGAGGAAAAGAAAGATTCATTCATAGAGCTTACAACCAATTTATTATACTATGGCTTTATTGCAATAACCGTAATTTTAGTTTTATCATGCATATACTTCAATGGTTTACCAACCTTAACTGCTTTAAATTTAAGAGATGTATATGAGGTAAGACAAGCATTTTATCTGCCTCGTTATTTATATTACCTTTATGAATTTGAAGCAGGTTTCATTATTTATTTCTTAATCATTGTAAATATGAAAAGAAAAAATATCAAGGCACTGATTGTATTTATCTTCATACAATTCCTATTCTTTTTATGGAAAGGTGATAAGAGCGCAGTTTTTGGTCTAATTACAGTTATAGCAGTCTATTTAATTTCAGGAAAGCTTCAATTAAATAAAATGCTTTGTAAATTATTTTTCTCATTTACATCAATTTCTCTAATTCTGTTTTATACAGTATCAAGCTTACCTTTTTTACTATTAATTCGAAGAATGTTGATAATACCTGCCAATTTAAAATTTATCTATTATGATTTTTTTATGAATCATGACTATATAGGTATCGTCGGAACAGTGCTCAATTCATTTTTAAAAATTCCCGATCCGTATGCGCAGCTACCTTATCAAAATTTAATCAGCAAGCTTTACTTTAATAAAGTAGAAATGTGGTCAAATACCGGTTTTTTAGCAGAAGGATATGCCAGAGGCGGTATTATCGGCAGCTTACTGATATCAGGTTTAATGGGTGTTATTCTGTATTTAATATACTTAGGAGTTAAAAAAACTGACTCTCGATTTATTTTAAGTATAGCCATAATACCAATGATAACTCTGAATGACGGCTATTTATTAACATCATTTACATTTGGTTCTATCGGATTATTATGTGTAACATGCTTTTTCTTTGATTTAAAGTATCTAAACATGGATTTTAAAAAGATTATAAATATAAAAGGGCGGTGGTTAAATGATGAAACAGCTAATAAAAAATCTAAGACAGAATAAGGCACTGGCATCGATTACAACACTGGCATCAGGCTCTTTAATAGCACAGGTTATTACTGTTCTGGTTTCACCCATCACTACCCGAATCTTTACTCCGGAGGAATTAGGAACATATACATTAATAATCACCGCTGTAAATATGTTTGGTCCGATCATATGCTTACGATATGATCTGGCAATTGTAACTGAAAAAACAGACAGGAACTCTCTTGCTATATTTAAATTAAGTGTTATTGTGTGCGTTCTTATGAGTTTGTTTGTTTCATTTGGTTACTTTATCTATTTTCAAATGAACGAGGCTTATCATTCACTCACATATACTGTTGTGATTTTATTTATATTACTTTTAACAACCGGTCTGACAAATGCGTTAACATCCTATAATAATCGTAATAGGCAATATAAATTAATGACATCGGTTTATGTGATAAGAACAACAGCACAAAATCTTCTCATGGTTATGTCCGGTATGCTTAAAACTGGAGTATTCGGTCTGATATCTTCTCAAGTTATATCACAGCTTTTAGGCATAAAAAAACAAGGGGAAGAACTGAGCGAACATAAAAAAGAATTGAAAAAGATAAGTAAAAACGATATCCTTGATGTCGCAAAAAAGTATAAAAAACAACTCTTATATTCTACTCCTGCTTCCTTCGCTAACAGTTTTTCTTATTCATCGATAAACCTTTTTATCAGTTCGTTATTTAACAACACGATATTGGGGTATTATTCAATCTCATATCGTGTATTAGGATTACCATTAAATATCATCAGCAGTAATGTATCTAAAGTTTTTTTTGAGGATGCCAGTAATGAATACCACAAAAAGGGGTCTTTTAAGCATAGCTTACTTCGTACATCATCATTTTTAGGTATAATATCAGTAATAATGGTGATAGGCTTAGTTTTATTCTCTCCTCTTGCATTTAAAATATTTTTCGGTCCCGATTGGGAGCAAGCAGGGGTATTTGTTCAAATCTTAGCACCTATGTTTGGAATACGATTTATTGTAAACGGTGTAAGTATTGCTTTGATCATAGCACAGCGTCAAGATTTTGAACTCATGATACAAGCATTGTTTATTATATGTTCCGTTGCAGGATACTTAATTGCTCGTTTTTTTATGTGGAGCATTACGAAATATCTTGTATTTATCTCTATTTCATATTCTGTAATTTATATAATATTTTTTATTTTCATTTATAACAGTTCTAAAAATATGGAGAATACAAATCATGAATAAACGCAATATTATCAAAATCACCTGTTTTTTAATTGTTGTTGTTTTATATTTTATTTTATGCTCCTATAATGTTAGTGTAAAACACAAGAAGCAAAATGATGAATATAATAAATTTACAAAATCTATGCCGCAAATACATAATCCCGATTATAATTATCTCGCCGGCCTATGGGATAAAACAGTTACAAAAGCACTGAATTCATCTGATAAAAGCATTGATAATCAAGCAGAGCTTTTATCGGTGCCCTTATACTCGGCCTTTTCCATGGGAAACCTTAACTACATAAATCAATTTAAAACATATTTCCAAAAGGTTTATGATAGTAATGCTTATGAAATAGCGAATAAACAAGCTAAATGTAATGTTATCTTTTTATCATCTTGTTTCATTAATCTATGCGAAAAAAATAACATAGATTATAATTATACGATAAAAGAAAAAACTTTGAAGGAACTTTTATCTATATATAATCAATCTAACAGTTACAATTATATAAGCTTCAAAAATATGAAAGAAAGTATTCAATTTAAGTTAAGCGATCAATCAGTACACTATAAGCATTTAAAAGCTGTTAATAATGAAGAATTGTTAATCGTCGCAGCTGCTGCTAATCTATATCCATCTAATAAAAATTCAGTCTCTCTGCAGGAAATAGTTTCATTTATCAAGCCATTAACCTCAAAAGAGACAGTTGTATATATTAATGATTATTGGCTGTATCAGCCCGGTATTCGCTATGATAACCCCAATTATGCTTACTCTAATGCCGATTCCTTGAACAAAACAAATGTAAAAATTGACATAGCACAAGATATCATGAGTTTTTCGCGCATGCCGATTATTTTACAAAGTATGAGACAAGCCGTGGACCAAGACTATAAGGAGCATATTAACAAGTTATTGAAGGATTTATCTAAGCATTACCTTAGAGATTTGATAGTTTATCCCGGTGATACTGATCGGATATTCAAAACCAAAAATTTTATGAATGGTGATAACGGTTATTTAAAAGCAGCGAATAATAAATATTACCAACCTTTTGAATTATCAACTAATATTTATTTTGGAGCCTGGGCTTTTTTGAATACAGAAGAAATTAGAAATTTTTATACATATGTTTATTCTTTGTTTCCATTAAAAGAAAATGAAGTTTTATCAATCAATACAGGATTTACAAAATCAAAGACAAAGCAAGAAACTACAAATTCTAACCAACTATTAAAAGACTATATGGAATTGAACTGCTATCTGGCTGCCTATTTAGATTTACTACCTTAATAAGGACAATACAGAGAAAGGGGAATTAAAATGAAAAGAGCCGCAACAGCTATATTTATATATTTATCAATGATTTATCTATCTGCTTTTTCCGTGCAAGCAGCAACGCACAATGATGATACTTACAACCTAACAAATGAAAACACTCAAATAACAGAACAAAATAATGATACATCTATACTTGTAAAAGAAAATCAAAATGCTTCGTATATAGAAAACGGATTTATTGAAAGCAATGGTTTGAAATTCTATTATGTAAACGGAAAACCATTAATAAATCAATTTAAAGAAATAGCAGGCAAAACCTATTATTTCGGCTCTGACGGAAGAATGTTTACTTATACAAATAATATTAATGGAAATATTTATTATTTCAACGCAAACGGACAGATGCAAAAAGGATTTCGCTTTATAAACAACGAGGTACAATACTATGACACAGAAAGTGGTGCACGTCGCTACGGTATGATTCGTCATAATAACAAGCTTTATTATCTGCAGGGTAATTCGATGATAAAGAATGACTTTGTAAAGGAAGGAAAATACTATTATTATTTTAATCATGAAGGAGAAGCGGTAAAGGGATGGCAAACAATTGATAATAAGCGCCGATATTTCAGCAGTCAGTATAATATGTTCAGAAACGGATTTTATGTTTTAGGTAACGATACCTATTATTTTGGTGATGACGGGCAGATGTATACTTATACAAATAACATAGGAGGAAAACAATATTTCTTCGGTTCAAACGGAAAAATGTTTAAAGGGCTTCGGATTGTAAATAATCAAGCACAGTTTTACAATCGTGAAAACGGTGAGCGCAGCTACGGCCTTGTTCATGATGAAGGTAATATGTACTATCTAAACAGTGAAGGCCTCATTAAAAACAAATTAATAAAAGAAGGAAAATATTATTACTACTTTAATGAATACGGAAAGGCACATAAAGGATGGCTGAGGCTTGATAATAAAATCAGATACTTCAGCAGTCAATGTAATATGTTCAGAAATGGGTTCTATCAATTGCAAGGAGAAACATATTATTTTGGTGATGATGGAAATATGTATACTTATTTAAATAATATTAACGGCGATATATACTTTTTCAACCTAAGCGGAGTTATGCAAATCGGAAAGCTAAAACATGGTCAAACAACTTATTTCTTCAATGAAGATGGTAAAGGATTCACGGGAATTATCCATGAGAATGAAGCGTTAGAATTTTATCAAAAAGGTATTTTGCAGATAAATCGATGGATTCAATATCAAGGCAACACCTATTACGCTATGGAAGATGGAACATTGGCAACCTTACGTCAAAATATATTCGGCGCTTATTATCAATTCGGTAAGGATGGCATATTAGAACAAGGCTCGTGGGTAAAAAGAAACAACAAGCAATATTATTATGATAACAATAATAATAAGGTATCGGGTTGGTATTATATTGACGGTCTTAAATATTATTTTAATCAAAAGGGTGAAATGATAGGTACAGGTCCTGTGAAAAAAGTCATTGATATCTCTGAGCATAATAAAACAGTCGACTGGGATACGGTAAAGAAACAAGGTGATGTGGATATGGTAATACTGCGCCTTGGCTATGGCTCTGAGCTTTCACAGGAGGATAAACAATTCGCTCGCAATGTAAAGGAATTAAAGCGACTGAATATCCCGTTTGCCGTATACTTATACAGCTATTCCGAAAATAAAAGCGATGCGATTGCGGAAGCTCAAAATGTTCATAATATACTATCGAAATACGGAATATCAAAAAATACTGAGGTATATTATGATTTAGAACATTTTACGATCGGCGGACAATATATTGATGTTTCAAAAAAGCAGTATGAACAAATCGTTACCGGTTTTATGCAGAAAATACACAGTCTTGGTTATAAGAACGCATATGTTTATAGCTATAAGAGTTATTTGGAGTCTGTGCTGAACAGTCCGATCATCTTACCTTATGTAAAATGGGTAGCACAATACAATGATGAATGTACCTATACCGGAACCTCTTATTGGGGCTGGCAATATACCTCTGACGGCAGTATTCCCGGTATCAGCGGCAGAGTAGACATCAATGTGTGGATGAAGTAAGTTTTCCCTTTTATAACACAGATAATAGGTGTTATATAAAAGTATAATGTCTGTCTTTTCCTCATATCATGAATTATGTCATTTTGTGTGAACTGTAGAAATCATGTAAAAAAAGGTGTATAATAACAAAGAATTTATAAGTGAGGTGTTTTGCGAATGCAAAAAACAAACAGACAAAAGAACATAAATTTAAAGAAAAAATGGTATCGGGACGCACGCACCTATTTCGTAGGCTTCCTGTTTCTGTTGATGCTTATGATTATCCTGCAGCTGTTTATCGTTAAAATAATTCCGATGAAATATATTCTGACAGCGATTGTTGTAATGGCACCGCTGGCATATGTATTATGGTGGCTGCAGTTCGGCAAGCGAGTGAATAAAATGAACCGCACTCTCGGTAAGGTATTGATCGTATTCTTCTGCGCGCTGTTGATTATGGGAAACCTATATATAAATAAAGCAGGCAATACGATCGGTAAAATAACCGGCAGCGATACGGAGACTGACAGTATGTCAATTATCGTTATGAAGAACAGTAGCTTTGAAGAGCTCTCTGATTTAACAAATGCTCGCTTCGGTGCGAATGAAACAACAGACAAAGAAAACATTGAGGAAACAAAAAAAGATATTACGGATCAAATCGGCAGTGACTACAGCTATCAAAGCTTCGACAGCTATGAAGCACAGGCAAAAGCCTTATATGAAGGTACGATCGACGCAATGATTCTGAATGAAGCATACCGCGGTCTGATGGAAAACAGTCATCCGAAGTTTGATGATGAAACAAAGGTTATTTATACCTTTGAAATTACGAAAAAGGTAAAGGCCATCAGTAAAAACGTCGATGTAACTAATACACCGTTTAATGTGTATATCTCAGGTATTGATACTTACGGTCCGGTTACGACTAAATCAAGATCGGATGTAAATATGATTGCGACGATTAATCCGAATACACATCAAATTGTTTTAACAAGTATTCCGAGAGATTTCTATATTTCACAGACATGTCAGGCAGGAGCCAAGGACAAGCTGACACATACGGGAATCTTCGGTGTTGATTGTACGATCAGCTCGGTAGAACAGTTCTTCGGTATCGATATCAACTATTATGCAAGAGTAAACTTCACATCACTGATTGATATCGTAGATGCACTGGGCGGTGTAACAGTGGATAATCCGGTTGCCTTTACGGCAAGCGACGGTACCTACTCTTATGAAGCCGGGCAGGTCTATATGGACGGCGCAAAAGCACTTCGCTTTGCCAGAGAGCGCTACAATCTATCCGGCGGAGACAGAGATCGCGGGAAAAATCAAATGCGTGTGTTGACCGCAATGATCAACAAAGCGATATCACCGGCTATTATTACGAATTATACCGGAATTATGAATGCTGTCGGCGGAAGCTTCCAAACCAATATGAGCTCCGGTGAAATATCCTCATTGATCAATATGCAACTGGATGAAATGAGCGGTTGGAATATTGAACAACAGGCAGTAAACGGCAGCGGTGATACACTCTATTCACCGGCAAACGGCTTCAATTCCTATATGATGGTTCCCGATATGGATACGGTAAATGCAGCTGTCAGCAGAATCAAGGCTGTATTAAATACAAAATAAAAAGCTTAAGCAATGAGTTCCTTGAATTCATTGCTTTTTTATATTACCTTCGGTATTTATCTCACAGTTGACATTCATCTGATTTCAGACTATAATAAACAACATTCTACAAGACGGATAAATATTCCTTGAGTACACAAAAGATGTTCAAACAGAAAATGGATATCGTGTATCAATCACAACGAATATAAGTAAACCATTATACGGTTAGAGAATACTTATAACCGATTCACCGAACAGGCTTATAAAAATCAGTATCAATGATCAATTCGTTACCATATCCGATTCACTGACCGTACACAACAGACATATAAAAAAGGAGGCAGCTATGATTCAGCTTTCAGATCATTTTACATATAAAAAGCTATTGAGCTTTTGTTTTCCGACAATTATTATGATGGTTTTCACAAGCATATACGGTGTAGTTGACGGCTTATTCGTATCAAACTATGTCGGTAAGACACCGTTTGCGGCAATCAATCTCATCATGCCCTTTATTATGGTATTAGGCGGTTTCGGTTTTATGATCGGTACCGGCGGAAGCGCACTGGTTGCTAAAACACTCGGTGAGAATAAACAAGAACAGGCAAATCGTTATTTCACCATGCTGATTGCCTTTACTGTTCTGTTAGGAATCTTGATTTCTGTTTTCGGCTTTCTGTTTTTACCGTATGTCGCTGATCTGTTAGGCGCAGATGCGGCAATGAAGGGGCACTGTATTACCTATGGCAGAATTATGATGGTATTTAACACTGCTTATATGCTTCAGAATGTCTTTCAAAGCTTTCTTATCACAGCTGAAAAGCCGAAGCTCGGCCTGTTTGTCATACTTGCCTCCGGAATTTCGAATATGGTACTGGATGCTTTCTTTATTGCTGTGCTTGACATGGGAGTCGCAGGAGCTGCATTAGCGACGGGAATCGGTGAGTGCATCGGCGGTATTCTGCCGTTGCTTTATTTCCTTATTCGTAAGGACAGCCGCATCGCATTTTCAAAATGGCATTGGGATTTTAAAGCATTGTGGAAGGCTTGCTCCAACGGTGCCTCTGAATTAATGACAAGCATTTCCGGTTCTTTGGTTGCCATGCTTTACAATGCACAACTCTTACGTTATGCCGGGGAAAACGGTATTGCCGCCTACGGTGTATTAATGTATGTACAGTTTATCTTTATCGCTGTATTTATCGGTTATTCGATCGGTACAGCTCCGATCATCAGCTACCATTACGGGGCAGAGAACTTCAATGAGCTGAAAAACATGCTGAATAAAAGCGTTCGCTTGACCGGCTTCGGCGGTATCGCTATGATGGCCTTAGGCTTTATTCTGGCAGGAAGTATTGCTCAAGTTTTTGTCGGCTATGACAGAGAGCTGTGTGATATCACTGTTACAGCTTTTCATATATATTCGTTTCATTTTATCTTGGCCGGCATCAATATCTTTTCTTCCTCCTTCTTTACTGCTTTAAATAACGGCGGTATCTCCGCAGCGATTTCCTTTTTAAGAAGCTGTGTATTTCAATTATTATCCATTCTCATCTTACCGCTTTATTTCGGTATTGAAGGTATTTGGTGGGCCGTCAGTGTCGCAGAAGTGTTCGCATGCTTAATTTCCTGTGCCTTCTTGTATTATAAGCGCTGTGACTATCATTATTTCTAATTTGCTTGACAATCATCTGAGAAAGTATTTTTGATTCATTTTACTTCTTAGTCTTTAGGAACTTTTCTTATCAGCCTTTACTGTTGTAAAATTTATACTGAAAAGCCATTTCCGAATTCAGAAATGGCTTTTATATTAAGCTTTATTTCAATACTTTTTATGATACCTGTCAGCTTTTCTTTTTCAAGATGAAGAACATGCTTCCGCCGACAACGATCACAAGTCCGCCAATGATAAACGGCAGATAATCCATAATCATATCACCGAAGGAACTATTGTCATCCTCTGACATAGATGGTTTTGTAATTCCGTCATTAGTCGGTGTGTTTGTATCATTCGCAGCATCATCTGTCTGATAAGATACAATGTATTTGCCTAAGCCATTGCTCTTAAATACAAGCTCATTGTTTTCACCAAGCTCATGATTTAAGCGAACAATGCTTCCGTCAGCTGTGATCTGATAAATAGCTACAAACTGTTTATTAGGATCTAATTGAAGCTTTTGTTCAATTTCCTCCTGTTTTACATCGATAGCCTTCTTATCCTTTGTCTCTAAGCGTAATTCATAGATTTCACTGTCTTTACCGTAACGCTCTTTCTGACTGTCTGTTAAGGTAAGTGTTTCATAAGACAATGACGCATTGTTATATTTATTTAGGATTTCCTGCGGTACCTTCGCAATCAGATTGCTGTTGCCTGCACTTGTTAATTCTTTATACACGTTATCACTGTTTGAAGTATCCGGTGTAATCGTATTATAGAAAGGCTTATTGGCTTCAGCTACATAATCGTTTTTCTTATCAGATGTGCCGGATGGTTTTTTATCGGCAGACGGCTTCGTCGGTTTACTTGGTTTTGTATCCGGCTTCGGTTTAATAACCTCTTTTCCGATCCAGTCAACCTTGGCTACAGCGGTTCCCTTATTTCCGACCTTATCCGTAAATTCAAAGGTGAAGGTTCCGTTTTCCGTAAAGGTATACGTATTTTCTCCGTTATTATTGACAATGGTTACATCCTCTGCAGGTCTCAATGTCGCTGTTACAGGATCATTGATGCCGCCTTTGCTGCTGTATTCAATCGTTGCCTTCGGCGGTGTTTTGTCAATCCAATTTACCTTAGCGGAAGCTGTATTTTTATTGCCTGCTTCATCGATAAATTCAAAGACAAATTCACCGTTTTTCTTGAATGTATACGTATTCTTTCCGTTGTTATTCAAGATAGTTACCTTTTTGCTCGGCTTCAATGTAACAACGACATTCTTATTCGTTAAGCTCTTGATATCGTAATCAAAGGTCGCTGTCGGCTTTTCTCTGTCGATCCAATTTACCTTTGCCGTTGCTGTACCTTTATTTCCGACCATATCCTCAAACTCGAAGGTAAAGGAGCCGTTCTTGGTAAAGCTGTAAGTATCCTTACCGCCGTTGTTCATTATACGATAGCCTTCTTCAAGATTCAGTGTTACTTTTACATCTTTATTAGTTGCTTTCTTGGTCGAATAGGATACGCTTATCTGCGGAACCTTTTTGATCCAATAAACATTTGCGGTAGCTGTACCTTGGTTTCCTACCATATCCTCAAATTCAAAGGTAAATGTACCGTTTTCTGTGAAAGTATAAGTGTCCTTACCATCATTATTCAACACTCTTACCGGCTCACTCGGATCAAGCGTCGCAACAACCTCTTTGTCGGTAATATCTGTTGTACTATAGGTAAATTCTGATGTCGGATCTTCCTTATCGATCCAATCAACGGAGACGGTCTTCGTGCCGATATTGCCTAACGCATCTTGGAATTCCAATGTAAACGAATCATTTTCCAAGAAAGTAATCGTTTGACTCTTATCTGCATTTGTAGCGATTTCAACATCCTTAGTAAGAATAGTAACAGGTTTTGTAAAACTCAAGTTCGCTACAACATCCTCATTGGTCGGTTCTGTCGTACTATAAGATACATTTAGCTCCGGCGGTGTCTTATCAATCCAGTCTACTGTTGCCGTAGAGCTTCCCTTATGACCTTGTTTATCGACAAATTCAAAGGTGAAGGTGCCGTTCTTAGTAAATGTATAGCTTGTTTTACCGCTATTGTTGGTTACTGTGATATCCTTAGTCGGATTGACTAATTCCGCTGTTACATTTTTATTTGTCGTTTTAATAATGTTGTAGCTGATTTCGGCATACGGTGTATCATCAACCGTTAAATCCTCATATAATTTAATCTCTGATATTGCCAAGTTATTTACGATAGAAGCATGAATACTCGCACAGTGGAATCTTACATATTTGGCTTGAATCGGAGTATCAAATGTTAATGTCTTTTTGGACAACATCTCCGGTAACGATGCGGTAGCAGCGGTTTGCCAGTCGTTTCCATCCATACTAACAAACACAGTCACATTTTTCGGATGTCCGTATGGAATTGAACCGCCCATTACTGCATTTTTATCCCATGTAAAGTCTAAAGCATTCACATATCTTGCTCTATCTAACTCTATATCTACATAGGCAGGCACATTTTTTGATTGCCATGCCGTATTTAAGTTACCGTCAATTAAATTGTTTTTATTACCCGAACTGGTTGATGATGCTGTTATAACTGATAAATTTTTCGATGGGATATAAGCTTGTTTATCATCTATGATATTTTCAGTAAATGTATAGTGAACCGCATCACTTGTTGTGCTTGTTCCTGTTGCTTTTAATCTTACGTATACTTTCTTATTACCGGTAAACAATGGATTGCTTTCTGCGAAAGAAGTCCATTCACCATTTGGATCCAATGTCCATTCCATAAGGTCTGTTACACCATAGATACGGTTTTCATCATCACTGGTAGTAACGCTTGCTGTTGGGAATTTTCCTTTCGTAATGTTGATTGTGTAGATATTTTTATCTTCTCTCGGCAAACCTACAATATGAACCTTAATATCCTTATTTACATCAATACTGTTTATTTCTTCTTGTGTCAGCTGTACAGTCGGTGTATAACAATCCTTCCATGTACTGCCGCCGTCTAAGCTGTAGCTCCATGTTACCTGAGTACTCTGAAGTTGCTTTGACAATACAATTTTTCCTGCATTGGCACCGTCGAAAGAGAAGGTCGCAATTCTTGAATCCACCTCACCGAGGATCGCCTGTGCCACTACCGGCACTTCTTTATATTGAACCGTATTGGAGAAGGTTGCACTTTTAGCTTTATTCAAAGTCTCATTTTGAAGCATCAGCAGCTGTGCTTTATATTCAGGTGCAGTAATTTTTGTTCCGATTCTGCGTGTTAAATCATACATCGGAAGCGGATTCCAAGTCATGACGTCAGCAACCTCTTCAGCTAAACTCATCAATTCGGCCTGTGTCATGCCTGATCTGGAATCGATCGCCATATTGATAACACCTAACCAAGCATCAAGATTGATAATTTCCTGATCCAATGCATCATGATAAATCTGATCCAGCATATCCCAATCTGTATTATATACATTTGCTAATAACAGAATCAATTCTGCTTGTTCATATTTTTCATATTCGTTTTGTGCTTCCTGTGCTAAGAAGAAATAAGAAGCTGATTTAATGGAACCGCCGTTTGTCGCATAATAGCCGCCGCTGCCCCAGCCGTTCGGCATATATCCCAGCGGTGAGGTATTTGCCCAGCCGGTCGTAACAACACTGTTTGCCAGCTGCCATGCCATTTTGCCGCCGCCGGCATGATACATATAGATATAGGCACAGTGTCCCGGTTGACCTACCGTACTTGTCGGCCAGCCCCATACACCCCACAGGTTAGCAGCTGTCTTAGAAAGACCGCCGCAGACAGCTCCTTCTTCAAATACAATCCACAGCTTCGGTTTTCCCGACTGATACGGAACACCGTATTTTGATAAGTTATATTTTGCATCCCATTTGGCATAGTTCGCCTGAGAATAATATTGCGGTCTGTAATAGCTGTATCCAAATGTATACTTCATATATTTATACGGATTGAAGCGATCGTTGGCGCTTGACCATTTCTTTGAATAATCATTCAGCCATAAAATTTCCTCATCATCGATATTTACATGCATCAGCCAGCGCATTTCCTCAACCGTCAACTGTTCAAATACAGCTCGATTATCCAACTGATTATTCTGATACATACTCTTATAAATTTCATATCGCTTTAACGCATTGGAGTATTGATTGCCTCCGATCCATAAACCGATACCGCTTGAGTGTGATAAGGACAAGGATAACATCATCTTTAAATAGACATCCTTGCATTTTATTCCTTCAGTACCGCCGAGTGCCGCAGTTTCATCTGTCAAATCTGCTTTGTGTGCTTGATAAACGGTACTCAATACCTCTAACGCTCTCATATAAGAACCTAAAGGTCTTCCTCCTACTGTCCATAAACGTAATGCTTCTTCATTGTTTAAGAACCATTCTAATGTTTCTTTATTTTTTTCGTTGGCGTCAATGAAATTACGCAGGTTATATTGGCCTACGCGATTAATTAAATCTCTTTGCAGCAATGTCAGCTTTATATCATCTTGAACAGGACCGCCTGTATATTTTGATTTGATTTCGGCATCCAATTCTGCAACTGTTCTCGTTACATTTTCATTATAGCCTTCCTTGATCAGCTTAGCATCTGCCCATACTGCATGATCGGAAGCATTGCTGCCGTTGTCATTTGCATATAATCTGATAAAATTGGCATCTCTGATATCAATTGTAACCTTTACTGCATTATTGTTACCCTTTAATGCCGTCGGATTTTCCGAAGTCTTTAAATTCCATGTCTTACCGTCTGCTGAAGTATAAATATAGAATTTAACACCGTTTCCGTTTCCTCCGGCTGTCGTATTTAAGCCGTAATAGGTAGTGAAATAATCATAATCCTTATATTCACTGATATCATAGTCTACCGTTGACGTCGCATGAGCCCAAATACCTTTTTTAATCGTTGTAGTAGAACCATTTAATCGAACACTCAATGCTCCGTTAGATGAGGTTTTATCCAAACCGATGGTACCCCATCCGATTTTTGCACTTAAATAGGGAATATCTGATAGATATAGTACTTTATCGTCCATGTCGCCATGATCTACCAGTATACTCTTTTGTTCTGTTGCTTTTCCCTGTGCCTGCAGACTGGCAGTTGATACGTTGTCATAGCCTGCTAATGCTGCCCCGACAAAGGCTACGCAACAAACAACACGAAAAAACTTAGACTTTAATAGCTTTCTCATAAATCCGCCTCTCCTTATTTCTTTTTTCATCTAATCTATTTCCATATGATAAAGGATTCTCCTTCTCCTTTATCATATAAAAAGCTTCCTTAATATAATATGCGATTCACCTTTTTTGTAAATCGATATTAATCGCACTCCTTTTTTTATTTATCTATCTACAAAGGTATACCTTTATAGACAGCAGCTTTATTTATAAATTATGCTGTTTTTATATCGTTATTTTGATATAAAATGCAAAATTTTGCTTATCTATAAAAATATACGATTTCACACACTTTTTGATGGTATCTATTCTCATATTTTACCATTTCACATATATCTTTTCAATACCTTTTTTCCAATAAATTAAAGGAATGTATAAAAAAACTGCCGTTTTGGCAGCTCTTTATCTGATTAAATATCTACTTCTTTTCCCGGATTATATACGATTTTAATTCGGCGTTGGTTTCCTTCTCCTTCACTTACGGTTGATACACCGGACATGTTGGTTAAATAGTTATGTATTGCCTTGCGTTCATCGGCAGGCATCGGATCGAGTGTTACATCGACCTTTGTGCGTCTCACGCTTTTTGCGGCTCTTTGGGCTATTTGACATAGTTTACGGTATTTATCTTCTTTATAACCGTTGATGTCAACCAGAATCGGAACTCTGCGTTTGAATTCACTGCTCATTGCCGCTTTTACGATCATGTTCAGTGACTGCAGCGTTTGACCATTACGCCCGATCAGTATCGCATTGTTTTGCGTATCTAAATCGACGTGGAAACAGCCGTCCTTATCTACGGTTACTTCAATATAGGATTCCATTTCAATCCCGTCAAAATAGCTTTTTAAATATTCTTGAGCGAATTCGATCATATCGTCTTTGGAATAGACCTCGGCCGTGATTTCCTTGCCTAAGCCTAAGAAACCGGCTTTTTCGTCTTTGACTTCATAATATAATGCTTCCGCATCGCAGTTTTTTTCTTTAGCCGCTGAGGCTAAAATTTCATCGATGCTTTTTCCCGTATATAATTTTTTCATACCAGCTCACCGCCCTTAATTGATATCCTTGATAAAGAATTTCTGAATTACAATATTTTGAATGACACGCGCAATCGATGAAACCAGCCAGTAAAAGGACATGGATAACGGCCAGTTGATTGCGAACACACAGATCATTGCCAAGCTGACATACATCATCATATTCATGGAGTTTGCCATGCCGTTGCCTTGTTTCGGATTTGCGTAATCTTTGCGTTTTACCGTACTGTGCTTTTCACGATATTTCTGCATCCATTGCGGGAATTTCATGGAGATGAATTGGAACACTGCCATGAGTAAGAAAATCACAATGTATACCCACTGCCCGTTTTTAATACCCCACATCGGTGTTTCGGTCAGGTTGATATTTAGGAAGGAGCCTTCCACAACTGCCTGTGCACGCTGTGTTGCCTGATACACACCAAGGATAATCGGAAACTGCAGGAAGGTTACAAGTATTGTTCCGAACGGATTGATTTGGTATTTGGAGTAAAGCTGCTGCATCTCCTGCGCCTGCATCATTTTTGAGCGATCGTCTGTTTTGCCTGCGTATTTGGCTTGGATTTTTGTAAGCTCAGGCTGAATCAGCTGCATACGCTGTGCCGATACCTGTGATTTGATTGTAAAGGCTGCCGTAATAAACTGTAATAACAGGGTTACCACAATAATACCGATTCCGGCATCGCTGTATTGGGCAATTAAATTGATCAACTGGGCAATCGGCCAAACGATAATACCGTCGAACCAACCGTTATTGAGCTGTGAACCGAATGAGGTATCAAGTCCGATCAGCTTTTCTGCATATACCTTGCCTGTTTCCGGGTCACGCGGACTGGAGCAGGCTACCAATACCACAAGCAGGAATATCGTCATCATTAAGAGTTTCTGTTTGTCTTTAAAAAATTGCTTCATTTTTTTCTCCTCGTTTCTTTCGCTGTCTACTATATTTTAACTTTTTTATACAGCATTTCCAAGTATTTTTTATTGTTTTGATAGTTTTCCTTTAGATAATTCGGTCGAACAAGGATAACAGAATCAAATTTCTCATCAAAATGATAGATTTCCGTACACATCATTCGTACTTGACGCTTCACCTTATTACGGATATGCGCTTTGCCGAGCTTTTTGCCGGCGGAGATACCGATGCGGGCATGGTCCTCTTTGCGCGGCTTACTATATAAGGTAAAGGAAGGACAGGAATAAAAGCGTTTATAATTCATGATATCGGGAAATTCATCGCTTTTTCGTACTCGATAGTATCGTTTCATTGATTCCTTCCTCCTTTGTTTGTTTCTGTCTCTGTTTTTTGCTGATTTTTTGTTTCCTTATATATAATACGTCAGTTTATTTACTGTCATTTCAGATATCGATAGCTTCGGGAGGCATTTTTCAGGAATCATTTCAGCTTACGAAATATCCCTGTATTTCATTCCCTTTTCTATCTTCTGTGCTACAAAAAAAACACTCGATGCCGAGTGATTTTTAAGCTGATAACACTTTTCTACCTTTACTACGGCGACGTGCTAAAACTCTACGTCCACCCACAGTTGCCATTCTGGCTCTGAAACCATGAGTCTTTTGATGTTTTCTTTTGCTCGGTTGATATGTTCTTTTCACAAGAAACACCTCCTTATACATCTTTATACTTTATTTGAGCATGCCCGTAAATTATACAAAATTACATACTGCGTGTCAATAAAATTCATGGATTTACTGTGATTATTTTAGGATTTTTTATCATGAAAAAGCGGTATTTCCGGTGATTTCATTGTGGAAAACCTTGAGAAGCCATAGTGAATTTATCATCATTAAAGTGTATTTGATTGATTTAAAAGCAGTTATCCACTGTGTTATCAACTAAAATATCATACTGTTTTCCACAGTGTGTTGATAAGCGATAAAACCTCATTATATGCGATAATCAAAGGGTTTATTCCTTGTTTTTAATGTGGAAAAGTGAATTCAAACTATTTTAGATTCCCTTTATCCACAACCTGAGTTCTCCACAAAAGCAGTAATCCACATATCAAATTGTGGAAAAGTGGTTTAAATGTTGACAAGTGTCAGTCGATGACTGTTTCCTCGCCGTATTGTAAATCTGAAATATTTCAGATTTTCCCTGTTATCTCATGATACTTTTTACCGTTTCGGCTAATTTTTGATAGTTACCGCTGTCCTTTTCCCTTTCCTGTCCCCCTTAGTACCCCCTTATTTTCTCTTGCTTCATAAAAATGCAATCATTTCCTGTGATTTCGGCATAGCGTTTTGTGAAATTTTGTAGTAAAATAGAGGAAAGGTCAAAGGAGCTTATTATGTCTGAATTTATACGCAAGCAATTAGATGAAATATGGCAAAAAACATTAACGTTGTTGGAAAACGGCGGTCATTTTGATGCCTTAGTATATGATTATTGGATCAAGGATTCGCAATTATACGATCTCGATGAGGATTTTGCGACGATTCTTGTACCTTTTAAGATTAATAAGCAAATCATGATGGAGTCTATTGATATCATTCAAAGTACATTATCCGGTGTTTTGGAGTATGAGATTGCCTGTCAAATCTTTTTAAGAGAGGAAATGGATCGTCTGACGAATTCTTCGGTCGCAAAGGCGCGCAATGACTTCATGTTTGAAAATAAAATCAAAGAAGATTATACCTTCGACAGCTTTGTCATCGGTAAAAACAATCGGGAAGCACAGGCTGCGGCATTGAGCTGCTGCTATTACCCGGGAAAATACAATAACCCTGTTTTTATTTACGGTAATTCCGGCTTAGGCAAGACGCATTTGCTTCATGCGATCGGCAATTATGTCCGTACTACTAAGCCTGAGGCTAAAATCCTTTATATATACAGTGAGGATTTCGTAACGCTTTTGATTGAATCCATGAAAAATAAGACCGTTGAGGAAGTCAAGGAGCGAATTGCCGAGGTTGATTATTTATTGATTGATGATATTCAGCGCTTGACACAGAGTGCTTCTCAGGAAATCTTTTTCAACCTTTATAATAAGCTCATTTCCAATCATAAACAAATCGTTATCACAAGTGATATTCATCCCAATGATCTGAAGGGGATCGAGAACCGCCTGATTTCACGTTTTTCCAGCGGCTTATCGGTTGCGGTAGGTGCCCCTGAGTTTGAAACGGCTAAGGCTATTTTATCCAAAAAGCTGGAAGGTCGTGAGGATGAAATCATGATCGATGATGAGGTGCTGGATTATCTTGCGGTTAAGTTTTCCAGTGATGTGCGTAAGCTTGAGGGAACATTGAATGAGCTGTTTTTTAAGGCTATTTTATATAATCCTGCCCGTATTGATTTGGCGTTTGCGCAGGAGATATTTAAAGAGGACCCGATCATTCAGCGCGAGCGCAGTGATCTAAGCGTGAAACAAATCAAAAAATCGGTTTGTGATTTCTATGGCTTGACGAAACGTCAAATTGAATCGAAATCGCGAACCAAGAATATCGCAACGGCTCGTCATATTGCGATGTATCTGTGTCGAAAGCATTTGGATTTGCCTTATGTAAAGATCGGCTTGGAGTTTGGAGGGCGAGATCATTCCACCGTTATGTCGGGTTATGAAAAAATGGTTAAGCTGTTGAAGGATAATGAGGTCATGAGACAGGCCGTTACCAAAATTGAGCATAATCTCGGTATTTCTTAACTTCTCCACAGCTATCCGCTTTTAATCAACAATGATTTTTGTTAAAATATGTTTATATCATAGGGTTTGTTGAGGTTTTCCACAGTTATCCACAGCCTTATTGTTATATCCTATATAAAGAGTATATATAAGAAGGGAGTTTTATCCATGTATTTCAAGGTTTCGAAAAAAGCATTTTTACAAGGCTTAGCTACGGCAGCCAGAGCTATTTCCAATTACAGTCCGTTGCCTGCTTTCTCAGGTATTAAAATTGTCGCTGAGGAAAAAAGCTTGATTTTGACCGGAAGTGATTCTGATATTTCCATTCAAACTACGATTTCAGCTTCTGAGGAGTGTGCTCTGCAGATTCATGATATGGGTTCTGTCGTTTTGGAATCTCGTTATATATTAGAGATCGTCAGAAAGATTGATGCCGATCAGATTGAGCTTGAAATGATTGACGGTACTTTAACTAAGATCAGCGGTAAGAGTGCGGAGTTTAAAATCAACGGTATGAGTGCTGAGGATTATCCGCCGATTGATTTCGCCAAACCGGCTGAGGTATTCTCTATGAGTAAGGAGCTGTTAAAGAAAATCATCAATCAGACTTCCTTTGCGGTCAGTGATAAGGAAACAAGACCGGTTCTTACCGGTGTAAATCTTTCCTGTGACGGAAAGCTGCTTCAGTGTGTAGCTACGGATTCTTATCGTTTGGCACGCAAGAATATTGCGATTCATGATCCGGTGAAATTCAATATTACGGTTCCGGGCAAGAGCTTGTCTGAGGTTTATAAAACGTTGGAGAATGACGGTGATGTTGAAATTGCGGTGAATGATCGCAAGGCGCAGTTTATTATTGATGATACGATTATTCAGACGCGTTTGATTGACGGTGTTTATCCGGAAACAAGCAGATTGATTCCGTTAAGCTTTGATTATGAGCTGACGATGGATACAAGGGATTTATTGAATGCGATCGATCGCGCAAGCTTTATCAAGAGTGATGGTGTATCTGTCATTAAGTTCTCGCTGTCTGAGAATGAATGTGTGTTGTCCAGCAAGTCGTTAGAGGTCGGTTCGTCAACTGAGATTTTAAGCTCCGCAAGCTTTAGCGGGAATGCGCTTGAAATCAGCTGTAACGGTAAGTATGTGTTTGATGCAATCAAGGCATTGGACGGGGATTTGGTGAAGTTCTCCTTGTGCGGGGAAATGAAGCCGTTTATTATTCAGTCGGTGAGTGATGACAGTGTGCTGCAGCTTGTGCTGCCGGTGAGAACCTACGCGTAATTGAATCGGTTTAGGGAAGCGTTGTTGAAGGGGTTTTGGAACACTCGGAATTTCAGAATAGGAATTGATTAAAAAATCGGGAGGGTAATCTCGGTTTTTTTGTATCGAGAAAACCCCTTGTTGTACAAGGGGTTCAGAAAAGCTTAAGC
>CANSQL010000027.1 GCA_947649125.1 uncultured Erysipelotrichaceae bacterium
ATATCTTTTGATATTTGAAATTGACGTTTCCTGTTTAGTTTTCAAAGACCGGTTCACACTCACAATGAGTGCTTCATAATGATACCAAAAGATTATTTTTATGTCAACAACTTTTTTAATTTTTTTGTTATAATCCGTCTGATATCGTAATAACCTTTAAAACAAGGCCTACAGTATCGTTAAATACACCATACTGTTTGCTGCAATTTTTATCAAAATACCATCATTTTGCGTAGACGGAGTACCGATTTATAACCACAATCTATTTTTATTACCGCATCGCCTCCCCTCTTATTACCTCTCATCATAATATTATCCCCCACATTCATCCACTCACGCTTTCCATATATATTGTTAAGACCACTCTTTGTTAAGGCCACTCTTTGACAAATCGCAATAGTTTATAAAACAAATACACAGTGCTTGCAGGAAATCGGCACTATATACCGGCTTAGCGCCAAATCGAGTAGGGTAAATTTAATTACCCTCTCACACCACCATGCATGCCGTTTTGCACACGGTGTTCTATCAATTTCAAAGTATGTTGTTTCGTATAGTAATCTAGGCAACTGACTAATCCTTTTTGGGTTAGTTTTCTTTTACTGATTGCTCTCACTACACATGTTTTCGTTACGACCCATTGATAGTGGTTTCCCATATAAGATGTCTGTCTTGCTAAATCTTTTCCGATTCCAAGTTTCTGTAAGCCCCACTGCCTTTTGCTTGGCACTTTCCACTGCTTCCAGATTATCACTCGCAATCTTGTTCTCAAATGGGCATCTATCTTTTCCATATATGTTTTCATATTACATATCGAAAAATAGTTTATCCACCCTCTGATTACTTGATTCAGCTTTCTGATTCTCTCTTCCATTTTCATAGAGTTTTTCCTTATCGTAAGTCTTTTCAGTGCTTGTTTGAATTTCTTTACACTGCTTTCATGTGCTCGCAATTTCCATGTTTTCGTACTTTTATCGTAGTAGAATCCAAAGCCTAAATACTTTAAATCATTAGGCTTCGTGATTCTCGTCTTTGTCATATTGACTTTTAATCCGAGTTTTCTTTCTATCCACGATGTTACACTGTACATCACTCGTTTGGCACTTGCTTCACTTTTTACTGTAATTACACAATCATCTGCGTATCTTGTGAAATGTAATCCTCGTCTTTCCAGTTCTTTATCCAATTCATTTAACAGAATATTACTTAGCAGCGGTGATAAATTTCCACCTTGTGGTGTTCCTTTCTCGCTTTTTTCGTATTTTCCGTTTTCCATGATTCCCGCTTTCAAATATTTTCTGATTAACGATTCTGTATCTCCGTCATTTATGATGATGTGTACATAGCTCATCAGTTTGTCTTGCGGTATATTGTCAAAGAATTTCTCAAGGTCTATGTCTACTATCCATAAATATCCATCATTGATATATTCTAATAGCTTCATGACTGCCATTTCACAACTTCTTTTTGGTCTAAATCCATAACTGCTTTCTGAAAAGTGTTCCTCACATATAGGACTTATTATCTGTACCATTGCTTGTTGAATAACTCTATCCATTACCGTTGGTATCCCTAGATTTCTTGTTCCGCCGTTCGGTTTTGGTATCTTTATTCTTTTCACCGGTTGTGGTCGATATGTCCTACTTACGATTTGTTTCTTGATACTTTTCCAGTTGTCTTTAATGTATTGATTCAGTTCCTCTACGCTCACTTCATCAATTCCTGCACTACCTTTATTGGCTTTTACCTTTTGGTATGCTTGGTTCATGTTTTCTCTGTCAAGTATCTTGTTTAATAACTCCGACATACTTTGTGTGCTCCTCTCCTTTCCGCTTTTCCATGATTTTTCCTACGTTTATGAGTTCTTGGCTTCATTTACGTTTCCGCTGTTTCTCTGTCGGACATTCATAGAAAACATACATTTGTGTTGCACGATTGATACGTTCGGTCCTTCAGTGCTTCCACCTACTATGACCTCTGCTGACTTCTCATTGTTCGTTGTTACTACTCCTCACTGCACGTCGTTCTACGTCTCGCTATTGAGCCAATGAGACCTCACGGGATAAGTCCGTATTCTTTCCTCGTCTACCCTCCTGATTTACATACATGGGTTACGGCTATCTTTTGGGCTTCGTTGTTTCTTGCCAACTTGCCCGCCATATATGCCTTATTATCAGGTTTCTGTTCGTAGGGCTACGATTTCGCTATGGCTTCTTCTCTCCCATACCTCGCGATATGAAACTTGCCAGTCGCTATTTAGTTCGTTGATAGCTACGCCTTTGTGGACTTCCACCACAGAATACGGGCATGCCCGTCATACAAGAAAAGGCAGCGATCCGCTGCCTGCATAAAACAACTCCATTCTCTGCCCTGTAACTGCCGGACAGCACAAGCCACCCTACAACTCACGAAAGCACTGTGCCAAATAAAGCAATGCTCGTAAAAAGTACGGCCTTTTCGCTTCGGGTATCGTCCTGGCTATCCCATTCACCCTGGCCTGCAGTTCATCTGTCAACAATATTTGAATATCCTCTGTCGACAAATGAAACAGTTCATTGATATCAAGCTCCAGTACATCACTGAGCTCATAGAGCTCCTCTATAGTAGCTCGCCCTTCTTTACTGATCAGCTTTTCAACCTCTGCCTCACTCTTATCAAGCTTTTCCGCAAGTTCCTTGACTGTCAGCCCCTTTTCCTCAATAGCCTTCTTTACCGCATCATTCCATAAGTCGTCCATAGTTCAAACCTCCCTTTAATGCTGCAATAATATCAGAGAAAAATGAACATGTAAACAACACCAAAGTATGAATCATTGCTTTTTATTTTCATCCTTTAACAGGTCTGCCAAATACTCTACGCCCTTCAAAAATTTCGCATAGTTTTCTTTCTTTACCATACGAGCCGCTTTATTCACCTTGTATTCAAAGTCGTTATGCAAAATCATGTCCTCGTTATTATATTTCGATAAATCCAAAACCTGCGACAGATTAATCTTGAGCTTATGACATATCTTGATCATCGTATCAAAATCAGGCTGTCGTTTGTCATTACAGTAAGATGTTACTGTAGTTCTGGCAATATTTAAATCCTTTGCCAATACCTCTTGTTTAATTCCCAGCTTTTCCATCTGAAGCTTCATCATTCCACCAAATGTTATCATAGTAATCCTCCAATGTAAATATACCTCTAATTATATTGGAAATTATTACCATTTTTAATCATTTGACGCAGTTTGCGACTATTAATGTTTTGACTCATGTGTTTATGACTGCTTTAAAGCTATTGAGATAGTAAAAACAGCCATTTTATGTTTGTTTTCTATCAAGCGCTGTCTGCATGTCATACATAACACGAAAGATACAATGCTCACTAGATAATTTCATCACCCGTCATTTTCATTTTCTCTGTCTCATACCGAATTTTTATGCCGTCGCTATATAAAAAATATCGATTTCATGGTATGATTGTAGCGGTAATGATATGCAGAAGCAATAAAAAAAGGAGGCAGCGAAGCTATGAATCGTGTATTTCATATCGTTGATGAGATTTCAAAGGATGTCAATGCCTATAAGGTGATGACAACAAAGGTTGATTTTCATTGTGAATCGGAAGCAGACGCCAAAAAGATTCAGGAAAATATCACAAGAGTAATGCTGAAGCATTTAGAGGATACTGCTTTAGCTAAAATCACCTATGATTATCACGCAGCCGATAAGGTCGTTGAGGTCGTTGTTGACGAGCATGTAAAAAGTAGCGGAATGAGGTTTTAGTAACAACGGTAGTTTGATATTCATTCTATATTTATCGTAAGCTAAAAACACGTATCTAATCATCTTAAGATACGTGTTTTTTTATGTTTGATTTTCTCTTAACAGTGAATCGGTGATTATCAATCTTTTTATTTCCTATCTCGATTCGCTTATCGCTTAACACTCAAGAGCTTAAAACCCTATGTAGTATTATTTTACTTTTGCGTCAATCGTTTCATCCTTTACGACAACATCATGAGCGCCGCCTTCAACAATACTTGTTGATGATACTAAGGTCAGCTTGGCATTTTGCTGCAGTTCCTCGATCGTTAAACAGCCGCAGTTGCACATTGTATGTTTGACCTTGCTCAATGTCATTTGAACATTATCTTTTAATGAGCCTGCATACGGCACATAGGAATCCACGCCTTCAACGAAGGAAAGCTTGTTGGAACCACCCATGTCATAGCGCTGCCAGTTACGTGCTCTGGCACTTCCTTCGCCCCAGTATTCCTTCATATAGGTTCCGTTGATCGTTACTTTTTTCGTCGGTGATTCATCAAAGCGAGAGAAGTATCTTCCCAGCATCACGAAATCAGCACCCATGGCCAATGCCAATGTAATATGATAATCATGAACAATACCGCCGTCTGAACAAATCGGAATATAGATTCCCGTTTCCTTATAATATGCATCACGTGCTTTCGCTACATCAATGGTTGCGGTTGCCTGTCCGCGCCCGATACCCTTTTGTTCTCTGGTGATACAAATGGAACCGCCGCCGATACCGATTTTAATAAAGTCCGCGCCTGCTTCGGCAAGAAAACGGAAGCCGTCCGCATCAACGACATTTCCTGCACCTACCTTAACGCTGTCGCCGTATTTCTCACGAATCCATTTCAGCGTTCTCAACTGCCATTCGCTGTAGCCTTCACTGGAGTCGATACACAGCACATCTACGCCTGCCTCTACAAGCGCAGGCACACGCTGTTCATAATCTCTTGTATTGATTCCGGCACCTACGATATAACGTTTATCTTGATCCAACAGCTCATTCGGGTTTTCCTTATGTGAATCATAGTCCTTTCGGAATACGAAAGCGACCAAATGCTGATTGTCATCAACGATCGGCAGCTGATTTAATTTATGATCCCAAATCAAGTCGTTGCACTCACTCAGGCTCATTCCTTCTTTTCCGCAGACCATTTTCTCAAACGGAGTCATGAATTCAGAAACCTTGGTGTTAGGGTCCATGCGTGATACACGATAATCTCGGCTTGTGACGATTCCGATCAGCTTACCGTTGGCAGTACCGTCCTCAGTTACCGCCATCGTTGAGTGACCGCTCATCTCTCTGATTGCCATAATATCCGATAAGGTCGCATCGGGTTTTACATTGGAATCACTGAATACGAAGCCTGCCTTTGTTGCCTTTACACGGCGCACCATTTCCGCTTCGTTTTCAATGCTTTGTGAGCCGTAAATAAAGGATACTCCGCCTTCTCTTGCCAAAGCACATGCCATTTGCTCGCCTGATACCGACTGCATAATCGCCGATACCATCGGAATATGTAAAGACAGAGGGCATTCCTCCTCACCCTTGCGATATTTTACCAACGGGGTCTTTAATGATACGTTTTGCGGTGTTGCATCTGCGGAGGAATATCCGGGCACCAACAAATATTCGCTGAAGGTGCGTGAAGGTTCTTCAAATATAAATGCCATGCTTTCCATCTCCTTTTCTTTTCCCTGTTTTATGGAACTATTTGAATAGTTTTATTTATTATAAAGATTTCATTATAAAAAATCAAGGACTTATGAAAATTTTTTCATCTTTCTGCCAGCGATACGTTTCGCATTTCAATTCTGCCGATTTATTCTACAGAATTATCTCTTAATGTTCCTATGATTAAGCTCGATTTTTATATCATTCTCTTTATATTTCTTCCTGTTTTATAATAAAAAAACCATAGAGCTTACATACTCTACGGTTTGATTTTTATAAATGAAGCTCCTTATACAATAAGCAATACGTATAAGCGCTCTTTTCCCAGCTGACATCGAGACTCATTGCGTTTCTTACCATCAGCTTCCAATCATCCTTACGGTCATAATAAACGCTTACTGCCATGCGTAAAACATCCATCATCTCGTTGGAGTTGTAATTGTAGAAGCTGAAGCCGGTGCCCTTCTTTTCAAATTCATTATAAGGCTCTACCGTATCCTTCAGACCGCCCGTCTCACGTACAAGCGGCAGGGTTCCGTAGCGCATACTGATAAGCTGTGATAAACCGCACGGTTCAAACAGGCTCGGCATAAAGAACAAGTCACATGCCGCATAAATGCGATGTGCCAATGATTCATTATAACCGCAATAGAATGCGATTTTACCGCGGTTGCCGTTCTGCAGCTGTTCCATTTTTTCTTCGATTGCCGCTTCGCCCGAACCGAGCACTACCAACTGAATCGGTAATGAACATAATGCATCAAGCTGCTCCAACAGTAAATAGAAGCCCTTTTGCCATGTCATACGTGATACCACGCCTACCAACATGACATTTTCATCCTCGTTGAGCCCCATCTCTTTTTGAAGCGCTGTTTTGTTTTGCTTCTTGGCCTTTTCCACATTAACACGATTGTATTTATAAGGAATTTCCGGATCAGTTTTCGGATTCCAGTATTCCACATCGATACCGTTGACAATACCCCATAAATCGTATTTGCGCATATTTAAGACCATTTCCAAATGCTCTCCGAACTGCGGTGTTAAAATCTCTTGAGAATAGGTCGGCGAAACCGTTGTTACCTTATCCGCATACAGAATACCGGATTTCATAAAGCTGATGCCGCCGTCATAACGCACATTTCCGTTGTCAAACAAGCGATAATCAAGCCCTAAGCAGCTATCCAGCATCTCAACGCCGAAATTGCCTTGGAAGGCTAAATTGTGTATCGTATAAACATGCTTGATGCTGCGATAGCGTTCATCAAAGCTATGTCCTTCCTTACATAATACCGGAATCATGCCGGTGTGCCAATCATGAGAATGGATGATTTCCGGCCAGTAATTCAGTTGGTTCAGCATTTCAATTACTGCCTTTTGGAAGTACGCGAAACGCTCTCCGTCATCCATATATCCATATAGACCGTCACGTTCAAAATAACCCTGATGCTCAATAAAGTAATATTTTACATCTTTGACCATTTTGGACCACACATTGACCGGTACCTCGTGGTAGTTGATATTGACACTGTAGGATACCTCATGGGTAAATTCATCATGGTATTTCTGTGCTATTTTTAAATACAGCGGAATGACTACTCTTACCTCATGTCCCTTTTTGGTGAGCTCAAAGGGAAGTGATCCGATTACATCTGCTAAGCCGCCGCTTTTAATGAAGGGAAGCCCTTCAGATGCGGCCATTAATATTCTTGCCATTAGATGCGATCGTCTCTTTTCACATATAAAGGATTGCCTGCCTCACCGATCAGTTCCTTTTTACGTACGATTCTTGCGTTTTTATCTACAACGACATTTTCAATGTGTACGTCCTCACCGATCGTTACACCCGGTGAAATCACACAGTTTTTCACGACACTGCCCTTCTTTACCGTACAGCCACGTCCGATCACGCAGTTTTCTACACTGCCCTCGATCGTACAGCCGTTAGAAACAAAACTGTTGTTTACGCTGCTTGCCGGATAATATTGAGTCGGACAGGAATCATTGGTCCTTGTATACATCAGCCATTCATCATCAAACAGATCCATTGCCTTATCGATATCCAAAAGACTCATATTAGCCTCAAAATAGCTCTTAAAATCATTGATACATGCGAAGAAGCCGCGATGTGCCACCGCACGGATATCTAATTCGCTGCACTGGTCGTTGATAATATCTCTGAACCAATATAAGGAGCTTGTATTCGCCGCTTTACATACCAAATCGATAAATAAGTCCTTCGCAAGTACATAGGTTTCTAAAGAAATGTTGCGTGATTTATAGTTACCGCGGTTTTTCTCGATTCCAAGCACCCCCTTTTGCTTATTCAGATTTAATACATCACATTCCATATAAGCTTCCTTGGCGTTATCCACGCTTTGGTATACCATCGTGATATCGGCACCGCTTTCCACATGCTTCTCTAACAGGTCGGCATAGTCCATACGATAAATCATATGGCTCGGAACTAAAATCACATACGGATAATTCACTTGTTCGATTGCATGCATATTGTACATGTAACAAGCGATATCATGATTGTAGAAATCGGATTCCACATCACTGCGGGCCGGTAAAATATGCAGCTTGCCGCGCTTAGAGTTGATATTGTAATGACGTCCCGTACCTAAGTGCTCAATCAATGATCGCGGTTTATTTTTGATATGCACCTGAATGTGGTTTACACCGCTGTTGCTGAGATTGGAAATCGGAAAGTCAATCAGACGATAGCGGCCGAGAAACGATATGGCACCTGCCGGACGATAATCCGTAAGTCCCTTGATCTGTACATTTAATCCTTCAAAATTTACTATTCCAAATGCGTTGCACATTTCAATCACCTCACTCGCTTCGAGATCAACTCGATATGTTCACTGTTTGGATCGCCGACAACTGCACCCGGATCAATTTTTACACCCTGCGCAATAATGGCACGATGGATTACCGCACCCTCGCCGACAACGACATTCGGCATCAGCACAGCATCCTCAATACATGCATCCTTTGCGACCCTTACGCTTGTAAACAGCACGGAATTTTTAACATTGCCGTTCACAATACAGCCTTGATTAATATAGGAATTTTCCACAGTCGCATCCTTGCCGATATATTGCGGCACCGTTGCCACGTCCTCGGTATAGATTTTCCATGTGGAATCATTCAAATCCAATTCGTTGTTTTTGCTCAACAGATCCATGTTGGCTTCCCAAAGTGAGTCGATTGTGCCGACATCCTTCCAATAGCCCTTGAATTGATAGGCAAACAGACGCTTGCCTTCCTCCAGCATCTTCGGAATGATATCCTTTCCGAAGTCGTGATTTGACTGCGGATCGTCCATATCTGCCACAAGCATTTTTCTGAGCTGCTTCCAATCAAAGATATAAATACCCATGGAAGCCAAATTGCTTTTCGGATGCTCCGGCTTTTCTTCAAACTCAACGATACGTCCTTCTTCATCGGTGTTCATAATACCGAAGCGGCTTGCTTCCTTCATCGGCACCGGCAAAACGGCAATCGTTGCGTCGGCATCGCTTTGACGATGATAGGACAGCATCTTTGAGTAATCCATTTTATAAATATGGTCGCCTGAAAGTATCAGCACATAATCGGGTGAATGACTGTCAATAAAGTCAATATTCTGCGAGATTGCGTCCGCAGTACCGCGATATACATCAAATGCTGCACCGTCTTTTTCACGAGGCGGCAATACGTATACACCGCTGTCGCGCGCATCCAGACCCCATCGGGAGCCTGCCGCCGCATAAGAATTCAACAGGACACTTTCATATTGTGTTAATACACCAACTACATTGATGTTGGAATTGGCACAGTTACTAAGCGGGAAGTCGATAATACGGTATTTACCGCCGTAGTATACTGCTGGTTTTGCGATTTTTTTCGTGAGTGCCTCCAACCTGGTACCGCGCCCACCGGCTAAAATCATAGCTAACATGTTATTTTGTCTCATTCACAAATCCCCCTTTCAAGGATTTCGTAAGCTAATTATACTGTTTTTTCAACTGAAATACCATCGTTTTGCGAATATTTTTATCGTTTTATCGAATTTTGTATGCGTTTTCAATCCTGCTTATGTAAAAGCGCTGAATATTCCAAACGAAGGTTTTGCTGCAGCGACAGCTCGCTGTTTTTTGTTCTTATCCTGTTTCTGCTGTGTTCTCGTGAAGCTTTTCTATTCGGCAAGCAGCTTTTGTGCTGCGGTCACAATCGCCATTTTATAGATTTCATCTTCATTAGCGCCGCGACTGAGATCGTTTAACGGCTTTCGCATCCCCTGAAGTATCGGGCCGACTGCTTCAAAGCCTCCGAATCTCGCCATCAGCTTATAGCCGATGTTTCCGGCATCCAATGTCGGAAAGATAAATGTGTTTACCCTTCCTGCGATCGGGCTGTTGGGCGCTTTTAATTCCGCCACCTCCTGCGCCACTGCAGCATCCAGCTGCATTTCTCCGTCTACCTCATATGCCAACGGCAATCGCCGTAATCGCTTAATTGCTTCCTTGACCTTTTCTACGCTTTCTCCGGCACCGCTGCCGAAGGTACTGTACGACAACAGTCCGACTCGCGGCTCGATTCCGAATACCTGTGCCGTTTTCGCACACTGCATCGTGATATCGACCAGTTCATCAACACTCGGATTGATATTCAGTGAACAATCGCCGAATATGTATTTGGTTGAGCCCTTTGTCATTAAAAAGCTGCTGGATACGATATCGCACCCCTGTTTGGTCTTTATTAATTGTAGCGCAGCGCGAAGGGTTTCTCTTGTCGAAATGGTTGCACCGCCGACTAAACCGTCAACCTCATCCATCGCCAAGCACATCGTCGCAAAGTATTGCTCCTTTTCCAACAGGTCGCAACACTCGAGTGCACTCAGCTTTCCCTTGCGAAGCTCTACCATTTTCAGTATCATTTCATCCATCCGCCGATATTCATTTCGATCGCTGATTTCGACAGTGGACAGGTCAATATTGTTTTCCTTTGCCTTTTGGACTATTTTATCACGAGGACCGTTTAACACCGGTATTAAGATATGCTCCTTTGCCAATGCGGCTGCGGCCTTTATTACGCGCAAATCCCAGCCTTCGGTAAACATAATGCGCACATCTTTCCCCTTGATTATTTTTTTTAATTGTTCCATGCGTCGCCCTTTCTGTGTAAACGCTTACTTATATCTTATATTATACGATATTTTTTTCGGAAAAGGAAGCCTTTTCCTATTCTTTTCATAATTTATTACCTTGAAAATAATTTCACTGTATGTGCAGGCAGGTAAAGTTCCTTCATTTCGCAGGCAAAGAATGGATACTGCCCTCGGCAAAGAAAGGGTTTGTAATATATCGAAAAGATATCGGCCAATGAAACAATTTTTTTATGTATCGCTGCGGGAAAACAAGGGCAAATGTAGCGGCACATTCTATTGTATGTATGAAGCGCTGTGTTTATGTTGATTATTTAGGATAAATACAGCTTGTTGATGCCGATGTGCTTGAAGCCTTAGGGCATATCACTGTTATTTCACACAGGGATTGCGCTCAATAAATAACGGATTTGCGCACAACACCAATGCTTCGGCTGTTTGATTTTGCTGCTGCAGCAGATGATAAGCGCTTGTAAGGGTTGAACCGCTTGTGCATACATCATCAAACAGAAGCAGTCTTCGTTTGGGCAGCGGTATCGTTCGATCAAGCTGTATAATATCACCGATGCTTAATCGCTGTTCATAGTTCAATGCAGATTGCTTACGATTTTCGCTTTTATAAAACGGCTGCAGCTTTTTCAGTTTTAATATATCGCTCATTTCCTTTAATGCGTGAAAGCCGCGCTCCTGTGTCTTTTCTTTACTTGACGGCATCAGAAGCAGTGTGTGCTTTCTGTAGCGTTTTTCAATATAGCGCTTGTCCTCATAAAGAAAGCAGCTTCGAAGTACGACGTCTAACCCTTCCTTATATTGAAACAGCAGCCCTTCTATAAAATCATTGTATTCATACAGTACGTGTATCTTAAGCCGATCGATCTGATAGCTTTTTCGAAGCGGTATCAGGTTGCCTAAGCATTCACCGCACAATAAGGAGTCACATTTCAGCCAGTGATAAAAATCCTGTTGTGCGTTGATGCTTTGTCCGCACACAAGACAGCGCTTCATGCGTTCACCGCCAGCTTTACCGTCTGCTGCTGCGGTGCTGTTTCGTTCATTTTTTGAATTGCACGGATACAGCGTTTGATATCGGTGGTGATCCTGCGACATAATAACAGCGCCTCTCCCTGCGGCATTTCGATACTTCTGCCGACACGTCCGATTATTTGAATCAGGCTTGCTTCGTTGAATACGATATGATCGGCATGAAGCACTGCCACATAGATCCCCTTGATCGTGATACCGCGTTCCAATACGGTCGTTGTTACCAACAGATCGTAGCGCTTGGCATGAAAATCGGCAATCGTTTGATCCTTATTATCACTTTGCGAGGTCAAGTGAGTACAGCGAAACAAGGACCGCAGAGATTTTGCATAGTGTTTGGCTTCAAGAATCGTCGGTACAAACAACAGCACTTGAATCTCGGCTTTTTTACAGCGCTTTAAGAAGCGAATCACAAGCAATAATTGTATCGTTTCATAGGTATGTATGACTCGCGGCACTACAAGCGGATAACCGTGCGGGCGCTGAAACAGCTCAACGATCGCCAGCTCTCCTCGTCTTGCCTGCTTCAGCATGGCTTCATCCGGTGTCGCACTCAAGTACAGCCGCTGTCCTTTACAGGCATGATTCGCTATCGTTTCCAACAGCTCATTACCGCGATACGGAAACGCATCTATTTCATCCATAATCAATAAATCAAATACATCCGGATAGCGATACAACTGATGCATCGTACATATAATTAAATCCCCGTCGGTTTTTTCATGACAGCCCTCGCATACCGCAATCACCTCTAATGTCGGGAATGCCTTTGCCATTCGTTCTCTGATTTCAAGCACTACCTGCCTTCTCGAAATCGCAAAACCGACCTTTTTTCCTTCGTTGAGATAGCGCATAATACTGTCCATCACAAGCTCTGTTTTCCCTGCGCCGCATGCCGCATAAATAAGGATATCCTTTCCCTTTTGTTGATTCATTTTTATTTCCGCCACTGCCAGCTCTTGTGCATAGGTCAACGGATATTTTAATTCATATCGGCATTGGTGCTTTTTTGTTTTATATGTCATCGGTTTTATTGCCTCATCTGCATTGATTCTCCCAAACGCAATGCATTTTCTGCAGTAGTATTTCTTTTGAAAGGGATCGTATGCGAACAGTGTCTTTTCTTTATTTCCGCAGCGTTTACATTCCATATAGTTCCTCCTTTGTATTCAGCTTTTATGCTCTCTTATTATTTATACAAAGGCGTTTGGCTTTTCCCCAAAAATTTTATTGTTTTTTTCTTTTTTTATCGTTCTGTTTTTCTCGGTATCTGTTCCATTCTTATCGCTTATTTGTTCGTATGTCTTGTTTTTATTACAATATTGATTGTTGCTTCATCACGTGAGCTTTTATTTATTACGGCGGCAGAGCGGCAATCAAACAGTGGAACGATTGGATGATTGATTGTCTGCGGCGGCATCGGCTTTTTTTCTCTGTAGGAGATTGCTTATGAGTAGTTGTAGTTATGTAGGTATCCTTTTAATTGAACGGAACGGCAAGGACTTGGCTTTTTTTCAGTCGCATTTCGAAAGACCGGTATTTTTTTATTCTTACGATCAGCTGATGATGAATTGTGATTCGCATTGCCGTTGTCTGTTGGTGCCGCTTTATGCGCTGAATTTGTCGGTGTTTATTCATCTGGCGCAGTCTTTACGGATTCCGATCGGTTTTTATGAGCAGCGCTGTCGTGAGTGGCAGTTTTATCGGCTGCAGGATATTTTACCGCATGAGCTGGCCTTGAAGCAGGGCGCGGATCATCGCATGGTGTTGTTGAAACGGGGATGCGAACAGCTACGGATTTTGAAGCAGGATATACTGTATATTGAGTCGGATAAAATGTATGCGTATGTGCATACGGCAAAAGGGACACTGCGATTTCGCATGCAGCTCAGGGAGCTGTCGGTGCGGCTGAATGATAAATGCTTTCAGCGCTGTCATCAGAGCTTTATCGTTAACATGAATTATATTTTTTCGCTGAAGCGCTATGAGATTACGCTGCGCAACGGAGTGTGCATACCGATTTCAAAGGCGTATTCGAAACAGGTTCGCAGTGCATTTCAGCAGCTTTGCGAAGTAGGGTAGGCACACACAACAAAGATATTCTTGATAAAAAAAGACAATGCCGTCCATAAGCATTGCCTGATTGAAATTGATTTAAAATAAGCCCTTGATATGTCCTGCTTCATCAATGTCCATATTCAAGGCTGCCGGCTGCTTCGGAAGTCCCGGCATTGTCAGCACATTACCGGTCAACGCAACGATAAAGCCTGCGCCCAAAGAAGGACGAAGCTCTCTTACGGTAATCGTAAAATCCTTAGGAGCACCGTACAGCTTATCCTGATCGCTTAATGAGGTCGGAGTCTTTGCCATACAGATCGGCATATGATCCCATCCCTGTTTTTCATAAAGCGCGATTTGTGCCTGCGCCTCGTCGCTGAATGCGACATCCTTTGCGCCGTAACAAGTTTGCGCAATCTTGGTGATTTTATCCTTGATTGATTCATTGACATCATAAATAGGAGCGTAGGTATTCGGCTGTTCACAAAGCGCAACGACCTTTTGCGCTAAATCAAGCGCACCCTTTCCGCCCTTTGCCCAAACCTGCGATAAGGACATTTCATGATGGTTTTCTTTGCACCAATTCTGCAGGGCATCTACCTCAGCCTGTGTATCGGTCGCGAATTCATTGATCGCTACGATATAAGGAAGTCCGAAGGCTTTAATCGTTTCAATGTGCTTCGCAAGATTGGCACATCCCGTAAGCATAGCCTCTGTATTTTCATTTTTCAGTTCCTCAAACGCAACACCGCCATGCTGCTTCAGGGCACGAATCGTAGCTACGATCACAACGGCATTCGGCTTCAGATTGCCGAAGCGACATTTGATATCAAGGAATTTTTCAGCACCTAAATCGGCGCCGAAGCCTGCCTCGGTAACGACATAATCAGCCAGCTTTAAGCAGGTCTTGGTTGCCATAACGGAGTTACAGCCGTGTGCAATATTTGCGAACGGACCGCCGTGAACGATAACCGGATTATGCTCCAGCGTTTGAACCAAATTCGGTTTGATCGCATCCTTCATGACCATTGCCAGTGCCCCTTCAATTTTTAAATCCTTGACATAAATCGGCTCTTGTTTGGTATTATACGCAATCAGCATATCTCCCAGACGTTTTTTCAGGTCCATCAAAGAATCTGCCAAACAAAGTACTGCCATAACCTCAGAGGCAACAGTGATATTAAAGCCGTCCTTGCGCTCGGTACCGTTTGCCTTTGCGCCCTGTCCGATTGTAATGCTGCGTAAATTGCGGTCATTCATATCAAGACAGCGTTTCCATGTGATATTTTCAATATCGATATCTAATTCATTTCCTTGATGAATATGGTTATCGATACATGCGGAAATCAAATTATTTGCGGTTGTGATTGCGTGCATATCACCGGTAAAATGCAGATTCAAGTCTTCCATCGGAACGACCTGTGCATAGCCGCCGCCCGCAGCGCCGCCCTTTAAGCCGAATACGGGACCTAAGGAAGGCTCACGAAGTGCGATCATCGCTTTTTTGCCGATTTGGTTCAATCCGTCACCCAAGCCGACAGTCGTTGTTGATTTTCCTTCACCGGCCTTGGTCGGATTGATCGCTGTTACCAAAATCAGCTTGCCGTCCTTTTGATGCTGTCGTTCCTTCAGTACCTCTAAGGACAGCTTTGCCTTGTATTTTCCGTAATATTCAAGCTCTGCTTCGGTAATGCCGACCTTTTGTGCTACCTGTTGAATCGGCTGCATCACGCATTCCTGTGCAATCTCTAAATCTGTTTTTGCCATTATTTGTCCTCCTGCATATCTTTTTTTCCGATATCGTGACGATAGAATAACGCATCACATTGTATGTTGGCGACATCCTGATAAGCAAGCCTGTAGGCTTCTTCCAGTGTGTCTGCTTTTGCGCTTACCAACAGTACACGTCCGCCGTCGGTTACGATTCCGCCGTCTTTTTCTGCGGTGCCCATATGGAACACTAAGCCGCTGCATGTATCCAAGCCTTGAATCAATGCTCCCTTGGTGGAAGAAGCCGGATAGCCTTCGGATGCCATTACGACACCGAGTGTTACTTGTTTGTCCCATGTAAGCTCACATTTTTTATGATTCATAACACTTTCGATTACATCGATAAAATCGCTCTGCAGGCGCGGCAATACTACCTCTGCCTCAGGATCGCCCAAGCGCGCGTTGAATTCGATTGTTTTCACACCCTGCTCTGTCAGCATCAAGCCGCCGTACAGGAAGCCGGTAAACGGATGTCCTTCCTTTACCATGGCTGCCGCCATCGGCTCCATAACATTTGTCATTGCTTCTGCTATGATTTCATCGGTGATTTTGCGTACCGGAGAATATACACCCATGCCGCCGGTGTTCGGACCCTTGTCACCGTCATATGCACATTTATGATCCTGTGCGATCTGCATCGGTACTACGGTTTCATCGCTGACGAAACAAATCAAGGAGAATTCAAAGCCGACCAAGCATTCCTCGATAACGACCTTGTTGTCCTTTACTGCGAAGGCTGCCTGTAATGCCGCAAGTGCCTCGTCCATCGTGTATGCGACAACAACGCCCTTGCCTGCCTTTAAGCCGTCCTCTTTAATAACGATCGGAACGCCTTGTTTTTTTACATGATCACAGGCTTCCTCATAATTGTCAAAGGTTTGGTATGCGGCAGTCGGAATACCGTATTTCATCATAATCTGCTTCGCAAAATCCTTGCTGGATTCAATCTGCGCCGCATCCTTGCTCGGTCCGAATATTTTTAAGCCTGCTTCCTGAAATACATCGACGATTCCCAAAGCCAAGGTAGCCTCAGGTCCGACAATCGTTAAATCGATTGCTTCATCCTTTGCGAACTTTAATAACCCGTTGACATCGCTGTCCGCAATTTTAACGCATTCCGCCAATGCCGCCATACCCGGATTACCCGGTGCCGCATAAATTTTTGATACTCGCTTACTGCGGCTTACCGCATGCACGATCGCATGCTCACGACCGCCCTTTCCAATCACAAGAACCTTCATATTTTTCCTCCTGTAAATCGCTGCTTATTTTTAAGCAGGCTGTTTTTCACACTGTTTATTTTTCTATGTACTACCGTATATTTTACTTTATTTTTGCCTTCTTTACAATAAGCAGTGCGGCCATTTTACGATAATTCACACTCGTATAAGGGTGAGTATACGATATGGTGCATTACGTCAGTTTTACATCCTGCACAAGAAAAGGACAGCCCTTTTTGTATTAAGTACCGTCCTTCCTTATTTATGTATTGTTTCAAGCTTTTCAACATCGTTGTTTTTCGAAGCATTTACGATTGCCGATTTATCACTCATTGATCAATGACTCAGAGCGTACTCGCAACCGATTGCTTATCACTGCTGATCAGCTCAAGCATCAGCGAACGATATTCCGCTCTTGCGCATTCTTCCTTCAATGCAGCACTTAAGCGTTCCAGCTTTTTCTCTAATTCTGCCTTTTCAATTCCCATAACATTATTTCTGAATATCAAATCATTTTTCGTCTTTGTTCTTGTTTCACCGCTCAGATGCAGTTCTTCATACATTTTTTCACCCGGCCGCAAACCGATTTCAATGATATCGATATCCTCGTACGGCTTATAGCCCGATAAGCGTATCATCTTTTCCGCCAAATCAAGAATCTTGACCGGCTCGCCCATATCCAAGACAAAGATTTCACCCTTATCTGCATAATAGCCTGCCTGTAACACAAGCTGTGCCGCCTCAGGAATCGTCATAAAATAACGAACGATATTCTTATCGGTAATCGTTACCGGACCGCCCTCCGCAATCTGTTGCTTAAAGATCGGAATTACCGAACCGTTAGAACCGAGCACATTACCGAAGCGCACCGCCGCCATTTTAGTAACGCTGTTATCGCCGTTAGCCTGCAGCAGCATCTCTGTCATACGCTTGGTCGCTCCCATAACATTGGTCGGATTGACTGCCTTGTCCGTGCTGATCATAATGAAGCGTGAAACCTTGTTTTTTATACACGCTTGAATCACGTTATTTGTCCCGAACACATTGTTTTTGATTGCTTCCTGCGGTCGCGTTTCCATTAACGGCACATGCTTATGCGCCGCCGCATGGAATACGACCTCCGGCTGATATTGCTTAAACACCTGATTCACGGCCGCATAATCGCGTATCGATACGATCAAGGATAAAATCTCGATATCCTTGTTCATTACCCCATGCACCTTATTGCGATTAAATTCCTGTTCCAGCATATACAAGGAATTCTCATTGATATCGATCATCACAAGCTGCTTCGGTCTAAAGCGAACGATCTGTCGACACAATTCAGAGCCGATCGAACCGCCGGCTCCCGTAACCGCAATGACACGATTACCGATATAGGAACCGATTTCCTCTTGCTGCAGCTTGATTTCTCCGCGTCCCAATAAATCCTCGATCGATATATCCGCAATCGGCTGCTTGGCGGAAGCTCCCTCATCCTCTAACAGCGTATCTGCTTCCTTCATTATTTTTGTTTTCAGCTTTAAGGATTGACAAATATCATTGATACGACGAATCTCCGCCTTTGTTGCACTCGGTATCGCAATATATGCAGTATTGATTTGATATTTTGTTACAAGCTCCGGTAAATCATAGGTGCTGCCCAGTACCCGCTGTCCGTTGATTACCTTATTGACTCGCTTATCGTCCGCAAAGCCGACAACATTCACATTCATTTTATCATTTTGCGCAATTTCTTTTGATAAGATATAGCCGCCGTCTCCGGCTCCGACAATGATTACATTTTCCCTCGGTCCTTCATCGTTCAGCTTTGACGCATATTTTCGCAACAGGCGATATACCAAGCGCACATTAAACATCAGCAGTATCGTCAACAATCCCGCAATAAAAATAACACTGATATAAAAACCGTTCAATGAAGAAAACAGCACCGTCAAGGTCAGCACAAGACTTGCGCAAAATACTGATAATCCGATTCTGAAGGCCTCGACAAGACCGATATATTTCCATAGGCTTTTATGAATACGAAATATAAAAAAGCTCAGTGTATAAAGAATCAAAATCACAATCAGCGCAACTGCGATACTTACTGAATCAATCGTTCCTAACCGATATAAATTAAAATCAACCTTAGACCAATAGGCTAAAAAGAATGATATTAAAACAATACTTAAATCTATGGTACAAAGTATACCCTCACGACATTTCTTATAAATAGGATTAGCGAAAAACGCATCCAGCATACACTCACTCCCTTTAATATATAAAGCAATTCCTCTGATATAAATAATCAATGTTTGAGACAGCGTAATCCGTCATCGATCTGTCTCGCTTTCTTTTCTTACACACGCATTTATATAAAATTCTTGTTTCCCAATACATTCATAGCTTATGTAAGCTATCCGTTATAACTATAATACTTTAGCCGCTAAATTGCAATATAAATAAGCCTGTAAATCCTGTAAATGCCTTTATTACTCGAATATTTAACAATTATGTAACGCTTGAGAAATTGTTTCGGGCGAATGCTTCTTTTAAACAATGACTTTGACTTAGGGTTATTTTTCTCAAGCTGTCGGCTTTGTGCAGTTTTAGTTTTTCTTAATAAGTGTAAAAGAAAAGCATCCTGTTGCCAAGATGCCTTTGCTTATTTGCCCATTCCGTATTTCTTGTTAAACTTCTCGATTCTACCCTGAGCAGCAGCGAAACGCTGACGTCCGGTATAGAAAGGATGACAGTTTGAACAAGTATCCACACGCAATTCGGTTGATGTAGAGCCTGTTTCAAATTCATGACCACAGGAAGTACATTTTACCATAATGCGGTGATATTCAGGATGAATACCTTTTTTCATATTTTTCGTCTCCTTCCGCCTTAGATTTCATGTGAATCTAAAGTAAGTGCTTAAGTATTATAGCATATGTTTTATTATTCGCAAAGGGAAATTTCATTTTTTTAATCGGAAATTGATGACCGGGGTGTTTGTCGGCTTTTTTGATTGAACGCTGTATGAGTGCATCTGCGTACCCCGGTAATGACTTTGATAATATCAGTCACATCAGAAAAGCCCCTGGTTTTCTTTAGATAATTTTCTCTTTTAAAAAGCTTCATGAATACCACCATACATATTTTACTAAGATAACAAAGATATATGCCGGTTATCAATACCAATCTTTGAATTTTATCATTTTTGGTATTCATAACAACAATTTAACCGGCTATAAATAAAGTAACTTAGGATAATATGATACTTTTAATTTATGAGAAGGAAAAACCGTTGTGAAGACGATTTAATAGTAAAAGTTTAATGACCTTTAATTGACCGCATTATATTTTGAAATATAAATTTTATAGAAAATTTATGAATTGAGGAGAGTAGGACTCATGTGTTAATTCAAAAAGGTAAGTAAATTCATATGAATTCAAGAAGTGAGAATTCCCTATATTTATAGGCTATTCTCAAGATTTAATCATTCCGGTGTCAAATTTGGAATTATATCACAAAAATTTATTCAATGAATATCTTTAATCTTTTATTTCCCATTTCCCATATCTTCTTCCACCGATACGAACTAGAATTCCTTTATCTTTTAAGTTCTTTATATTTCTTTGAATTGTTCTTTCTGCAACACCAAGTTTTTCTGATATTTGTTTTGTTGATGAGGTAGCATCTATTTTAATTTGCTCTAAAATAGCGATTTCTGTTTCTGATTCCTTTACGACATCCTTTACGACACCCTTTACGACATCAGTGTCGTAATTTAAGTTTTTCAATTCTAAGTAAAATGATTCTCGTTCAGAATGAAATACCGGATGTTTATCTTCAGTATAAGTTGGCTGTCGTTTGTAATCTTCAATAATTTTCTTGAAGCCACTGCCTCTACGATCTACGTATTTTAGTCGACTGAAGATATCGGCAATAATTGGATTTCTTCTCATTGATGCGACATGAAGTACATCTATATTTTGTACTAAACTCCCATCAATCATTCCCCCCGGCGAGTAAATTTCTAAACGATCATCGTACATATCAATATGCACTTCACTGCCGAGAATCATATAGTCACGATGGACTAAAGCATTACAAAGCCCTTCAAATACAGCACGATTCGGATAGTCCGGCATATCCATTCTGCCTTGAGGTAATTTCATCCACTTGTTTTTTGAATTTCGTTTTATAAAATTTTCTTTAAAAGTTGAACCAGACCATCTGAATATTCAACGTCATCGATTGCATCGACGAGGCCTGAAGCCATAGTCAAACCATTCCATCGAGTACAAAATAAACGAGAATGACGGACCGGAGAGTCATCAGCAAGAAGTGCTCCTGCATTTGCTAAAGTTCCGTTTTGATCTACAATTCCAAAAGATACAAAATCCTCATCCGACATACTCGTACCGGCAGCTTGATAGAATGCTGCTCGCAATTGTGAGAAAGACAAATCTTTAAAACCGACATTTGCCGGCAAGCTGTCATAAGTAATTTTAGCTCCTTTCATAACTAACTTTTTCAATGTTAATCGATCAGCAGGAACGCTTTGATTACCTCTTCTTACAAAAGCAGTTCTCTCTTTATTCCCGATGTAATAATAAGGAGTTTCATCTCCTGCATATACTTCAAGCACAATTAATATATATCCATCCACTTCTGCAAAATCTAAGTTGTAGTCAGGAATAGGATCTAAATTTACTTTAATTTGCTCGCTTATAATTTCGGAATCCTTTTTAGCATCTTCAAGACCAACAATTCTATCATCATCAGTAATCCCAAAGATTAATGTACCTCCTCTGCCATTCGCAAAAGCGCTGATGCACTTACACCAACTCTTTGGTTTCGTTACTTCAAGCATACCTTTTTTATCATATTCTGTTGTTTCACCTATTAATTTCTTTATATCCATAAATTCTCCTTTATTAGCAAACTGATTTAATAAGTATAGTCATTTTTTATTATTTTAACATAATTCAAATGCCCTGAGAACTCCTCAAATTTCTTCATGAGTAATAAACATAAAAGTAAGGAGACTTAAATGAAAGAAAAAAGAATTATAACAGGAACGATGATGTTACCATCGATCATAAAACTTTGTAATAACAACATTCACAAATATCTTGCAGATCTAGAAATGATTTTATAGAAGAGCACATACCGCAATCCCATCCATGCTTCTTACAACCGATAACCCCTACTCGTCAATCTTTGCCTTAAGCTTCTCAATGCACCAGTTCGCCCATGTGATCTCATTCTTATAATACATCAGACCATAGGTGATCGTCATCCCCCAATAGAACGCCCCCTCATTTGTTTGGAATTCTTCCTCATAGGCAGAAATATTATGCGTATCCTCATTCATCGATTCAATGATTGCTTCACACTCTGTGATGTATTTCTCCAACAAACGCATCGTAGCGCCCAAATCGATATTTCCGGAAAAGAAAATCTTGATCAACAACGGATTTTTATACTTCATGATTTCGGTAATATCCGCATCACCCAGCCAACGTGTCAGCTCAATCCTGCCTTCATCGGTAATTGAAAAAACCTTTTTATTCGGCTTTCCGCTTTGTACCTCAACTCTGCTTTCGACCCATTTATTTTTGGCAATCACATTCAGTTCCTTATAGACCTGTGAGGTCTGTGCGTGCCAAAAGAACGCAATCGGTTTTTGAAGCCAACGATCGATATCATATCCTGTCATATCCTGATAATTTAAAATCCCCAATATCGCATGTTTTAACGGCATTGTTTCATCTCCTCCTCAATGTATCCTTTATCTGTTTGAACCTTGTCAACACTGTTGAATGTATTGCACTACAGCTTCGCATATACGCTCGCTGGGCAATTCAGGCTCAAGACGGTAGGCTTTTATTCCACGAATAGAATACTATAAAATATGAACTTTGACAAGGGCGGGAGTGAAATTCCTTTTATAAATCATTGCTTCTGACACTTCCTGTTTGATTATTTCAATCCTTTTCCTTGCTTTGTCTGTGTCTGTAGGCCTGCCGTTATAATCAGTCAATCACTTAATCGCTCAATGATTCCGTTACCCGCATTATCATACGCCTGAAGTTAATTATATAAGAAAGAAATGATAAAAATTATCAATGATAGGTTTCATTCAACCGCATTTTCATGTAAAATAGATACAGAGGTAATTATGGCACAAAAAACAAGATCGACAAGAAAAAAGAAACCAAATTATTCCAAGCGGGCAAAGCGACTGCAACGAGAGCTGTTGTATTCCTTTTTTCTGTTGATGGGTGTGATAATTTTACTGGCGCAATTTCATTCGGCACCGGCACACTATCGACTTGTTGTATTTCAAGAGGACGGAGAAGTCGATACCGTTCAATATTACACAAGCTTTAAAACGGCACAGCGAGAGATGAACAAACTGATTGAACGCGGTGAATTTAATCCTGCGGTATTAGATGAAGAGGAAAATATAATCGCAATCAAATACGGAATCGTGAATTTCCGTACAAAGACCTGCGGTGAAAACACATCATTTAAAAATGATTATAACGGAAGAAAAGGCTATACCAACGGCTGTTACGGCGCAGACGGCGCCTATTTGGAAACCGATGATAAGGGCAAACAGGTCAAATTTAAACAAAGCGGTGTTGTCGGATGGGTAAATCGCAGTGATGTTGAAATCTACAATTATTTCGATCAAAGTAAAGTTAAATCAGTTAATCACTATACGTCGGAACAGAAAAGCTTGGTTCATCATATATCGACGAATCTGAAAAAGAACAGCTATGCATCTGCGATAGATATCGGAGAGCCGAGCACTAAATTAAAGGAAAAGAAGTATTACAGCTATGACGGAAATTACTTCTATCGCTCTTATACACAGATGATTGATGATTATCGAAGTGATACGTACGAAAACAGTGAGAACTATAAAGAACCATATTTCAACTACTATCAGTATTTATCCCATCGAGCGAAAACCTCTTATGTATCTAAGGATATCAATGCTTATATCAATCAAACACTCGGCTTTACGGCCAAGCCGTCCGGCTATCCCTGTGCACAAAATGAAAGTCAGCTTTTTAACGAGGGCTATTCCTTTATCGAAGCACAGAATACTTACGGAGTAAATGCGATGATGATGCTTTCACTGGCAATCAATGAAAGCGGCTTTGGGAAAAGTCAAATTGCGATTGAAAAAAATAATTTATTCGGACATGCGGCGTATGACAATGCGCCTAATGCGAGCGCAAACGGTTATAAGGATATTGCAGCGGGAATTGCGACTCATGCATCAATATTTTTAAACCAAGGCTATTTGAATCCGTGTGATCAAAGTGATCCTAATGAGACAGGAAGTCCGTCAAGCTGCTTCAATCAATCGGGCAATCGTTATTTGGGCGGTTATTTCGGAGATAAGGGCAGCGGAATGAATGTGAAATATGCTTCCGATCCTTATTGGGGAGAAAAGGCCGCACTGTATTATCGCACGATGGATGAATTACTTGGTGAAAAGGATAAAACAAGATATACGATAAAGGTGCTCTCCGATCAACCGGAAACACCTTGCTACGGCCAGCCGGATACCGGCAGTAAGACACTGTTCTATACACCGCCGAGTGAACATTATGCCGTTATTGTGCTTGGTGAGGTCAAAGGTGAGGAAGTAGACGGCAACAACGTGTGGTATAAAATTCAAAGCGACGCTGTTTTAACGAATGCACGAAATGCAGTCATTACCGCACCGAAAAATTATAATCACAACAGTGATATCATTTATCTGCCTGCGGCTTATTTTAAATAGCGATTTCATGAATATCTCCTTGTGTAAGATATTCCTATAAATAATCTATTATTCTTTACCATGTCTTTGTAATAATGTTCTCCGTTTTTAAACAGCCACCTCACTATTCGTAGGTTTTGTACCATAGAGCGAGACCGGCTGCAATTCTATCAATCGGAAATTACTTTAATAAATATTTTTCAAACGCTTTATGATTATCAAAGCGGACTTCTTTAAAAAACAGGACTAACCAAATAACATAGGTTGGTATAGCCATATATGGGGTTAAAAAATAAGATAATAACGCTCCTGCCGACATTATAACAGTCCATAGAAAGCACTGATTTCTTATATCACGAGAAATATGAGTTTTATTATACAATGTCTGTTCTTCTTTAGAAAACGAATTAAAGCCTGAAACAAATTTTGCTGCTTTTTCTTTAAAAATTGCGAATATCACACCGATAATCGCAAATAGGATAACCAAAATTATACATGACCAAAACCCTATATTCATGATAACTCCCTTCCTCAAATCCCGGTTTGTCATTACCTGTTATGCATTTGCATTCAGTACCTTCATAAATTCATCACCGGTAATCGTTTCTTTTTCATACAGATACTTCGCAAGCTCATGGAGTTTGTCTTTGTTTTCCTGTAATATCGTATATGCCCGCTCATGTGCTTCCTTAATCATACGCATCATCGCATCATCGACCTTAGCCGCAGTATCCGAGGAGCACATCAGCGAGGTATCCTGTCCTAAATACTGATTATTCAGCGTTTCAAGCGCAACCATTCCGAATTCCTCACTCATACCTAAGCGAGTAATCATTGCCCGAGCGATTTTCGTTGCCTGTTCGATATCGTTGGAAGCACCGCTTGTGATGCTGCGGAAAATCAGCTCCTCTGCCGCACGTCCGCCGCAATAGGTAACGATACGCTCAAACGCTTCCTCTTTTGACATCAGATTGCTTTCCTGTTCCTCTACCTGCATCGTATAACCCAGTGCTCCCGAAGTTCTCGGGATAATTGTGATTTTATGCACCGGCGCAGTATTTTTCAGTTTTGCGGCAACAAGCGCATGACCGATCTCATGATAGGAAACGATCAGTTTTTCTCTTGTCGAAATGACCGCACCCTTGCGCTGATATCCGGCAATTACCGTTTCCACCGCCTCGTCAAAATCAGTTTGGGAAACAACACTGCGATCGTCCTTGACCGCCAACAGTGCCGCTTCATTCACAATATTCGCAAGCTCGGCACCACTGGCTCCCGCAGTCGCTCTCGCTATCGCATTAAAATCGATATTGGAACCGATTTTCACATCCTTCGCATGAACTCTTAAAATTGCCTCTCGCCCCTTTAAATCAGGCAGCTCTACAGGAATTCGACGATCAAAGCGCCCCGGCCTCAACAATGCCGCATCCAAAGATTCCGGACGATTCGTTGCCGCTAATATCACAACACCTTTAGAACCGTCAAAGCCGTCCATTTCCGCCAACAGCTGATTTAACGTCTGTTCTCTTTCATCATTTCCGCTGAAACCGCCGCCGTCTCGCTTTTTACCGATCGTATCAATTTCATCGATAAATACGATACAAGGCGCTTTTTCTCGCGCCTGTTTAAACAGATCGCGCACTCTGGCAGCACCTCTGCCGACAAACATTTCCACGAATTCAGAGCCTGAAATGGAAAAAAACGGCACTCCGGCTTCTCCCGCCACTGCCTTCGCCAACAAGGTTTTACCGGTACCGGGAGGCCCTACCAAAAGCGCTCCCTTCGGCATCTGAGCACCTATTTTCTCATATTTCTTCGGATTCTTTAAAAAGTCGACCATTTCCAATAAGGCTTCCTTTGCCTCATCCTGTCCTGCCACATCGGAAAACCGCTTTCCGCTTTGCGGTTCCACATATACCTGTGCATTTGCCTTTCCGAAGCTTCCCAAGCCTCCTCCGGTCCCAAACGTCATTCCGTCATTCCCCATTTTCTTTTGAATCCGTTTAAACATAAAATTGCCCAATCCCCACAACAACATCAACGGCAATAAAAATGTTAATAACGCACTGAAAAACGGATTGATTTCCTGCGGATAAATACGATTGAACCTTGCCTTTGCCTCAATCAGCTGTGAAGTCAAGCTCGGATCCTGCATATTCCCCGTATAATATTGACGTTTATTTTCATCATTCTTTAAGGTATAAGTAATCGTTTCATTTTCAACCTGTACCTCATCAATCTTTTTTTCCTTTAATGCGCTTTGAAACTCATTATAGCTTACCTCCTGCTGTCTTGTATGATACAAAAAGCCGGAAAAGAAGCTGTTTATCAAGATCATTACGATCATAATAATAAAATAGTAATAGTAAAGCGGTTTTTTCTTTTTATTCATAAGTCAAGCCTTTCCTTTTCCCTGATTGTTCAAATAATCATCGGGTTATTTTTTGACATCATTTGCTTCATAAGATGAAAGGATTTCATCATAAGTTTATATGCTGAATCCCGTTGATTTTATTTCCTATCGTCAAGATATCAAGGTATATCATATACCTGTTAATTATGTTGTTCAAGTGGTTTTCATAAATACCATAATTTTACACATTCCCGTTATTATTACCTACACTGCTTTCATTAATTGATTGAAGCGCGCTTTGTAAAAGCGTATTACAGGTGAGTATCAGTGCCGTTACCGCTGATTCACCTAACTGCATTAGCCATTTTAGATAATTTATTAAAGTTTTTTCATAAAAAGGGTTGATTTTTTATCCAATATTAGCTATAATATAAAATGTCAATGGTCATCCTTGTATTTCCACCTCCATTGACGATTCATAGGTGGAAATCTATTTCTAATTATCCCAGGTGAAAGGCCCGATTCCAATCTCGGGCTTTTCATTTTGTTTTATGGTTTTATTCCTTTTGTTACAGAGTGCTTATACATGATGAATACTTTATAAACGAATTTCTGACGATAGGAAACAGCGCTGACAAAAAACGCTGACATAAAAAAACAAGGAATCCTCACCGTAACGTAAGTAATTCCTTGTGCTTATCAACTCAATGCGGTTTATTAATGCTCAGTATCGAAATAAACATCCTGACGGATATTTACACTTCCCTGAAGAACTGCACCCTTTTGAATTTCAATATCGCGCGCTGTCAAGTTTCCGACCAATGCGGCCTTATCCTCAAAGGTTGCGGATTCTGCGGCATTGACATCACCCTTGATACGTCCACCGCATACGACATTCATCGCCTCACAATTTCCTGCGACAGTAGCTGTAACGCTTAGATGTAAATCACCGGTACAATTAATATCGCCGGTTACGATTGCGTTATCTAAATCAACATCACACGTCGTGATATTTCCGTCTACCACACCGGTAACCTTGATTTTATTTTGGCAGGTGATATCACCCTGCACCTCACCCTGTATTACTAAATCACCGGCTACCTCAACCGTCCCGACAATTCTTGCGCCCTTACCGATTACCGTCGGCTCCAACGCTTCCTGCTGGTTCATTTGCGGTTCATAGCGATGCTGCTCATTGTTTACCACATTGCGCATACGCTCATTGGGATTGTTATAGCCTTGATTGCGATTGTAATATTCTCTGTCATCATTGTAGTTCATGTTTCTACCTCCGGATCTAATTCCTAACCCTTAGTAGTATTATTATACATGTATTTTATAGGTTATTCAATCTTACGAGGGCAATTTCTTTTAAAAAAGCGCTTATATATGCCTATTTTTATCGTTTATCACGGCTGTCAGGCTGATTTTTTCTTTACCATCGTGATACACTGTGCCAAAACTCCCTCTTCACGACCGACAAAGCCCAGTCCCTCACCTCGCGTTGCCTTTACGCTTACCTGTGAAATATCACAGCTTAAGCAGTCGGCGATATTTTTGCGCATCACTTCGATGTGCGGTGCCATTTTCGGCTTTTCGATCATAATCAGTGCATCAAGATTGTTTATGACATAACCGGCCGCATGCATCAATCCTGCGACTTCCTTCAACAGCACCATGGAACTGATTCCGGCATACTTCGGATCGGTATCGGGAAAATGCTTTCCCAAATCTCCCAGAGCTAATGCGCCCAAAATACTTTCCGCCACCGCATGAAGCAGTACATCTGCATCACTGTGCCCCAAGCAGCCTTTCTCATGTGCTATTTTCACTCCCCCCAGTATCAACTCTCTGCCTTGTGTCAATCGATGAATATCACTGGATTGTCCGATTCGATACATGCTCTCACTCCTTACAGACCTATCATCTTTCCCTGTTTATGTTTTTTTATCTTACTTCATTGTATCATATTATAAGTCTTCTATCGCATTGAAATTATGAAATCTTGCGGATATCGTATTCAACAAAGAAAAGAAACACTTGTGAAATCACGTTATTAACGCAGCGGCATAGATTGTTAAGGAGACCTTATTGATACCGTAATGCACACCGCACTCATATTTCCCACAGTCAATTATCGGTTTCATTTCTTATTAACAGATACCGGTTGACAGCTTCCGACTCTGATAGCTGTTTATCATATACTCTGTTTATCATATATAACGAGAACAGCTGTAATGAGGAAAGCTTCAAGAACTTATGTCATATCACCTATATGACTGCTATAAAACCCATGAAAGAAAATAGTTGAATTTCGGATTTCTTATAGTTATTTTCGATCATTTGTGTTATATTGTATGTAAGAGATTATCATAGGGAGGAAAATTTATGAAAAAACTGTTTCAATTATTTTTATGTGTCGGTGTATTAGTCACCATGTTCGGATGTTCAAAATCAAAGGTTGATGATGAAGCAATCGATCGCATCGTTCCGGCAATACAAAAGTTTGCGGAGCTTGATTCATTTGATTATGAGGTCGGCTTTGAGTCCCCTGCCGCAAACGGTAAGCTTTACGGATCTTGTCTGTTGGAGAAAATGCAGCTTTCCTTGTTGGTGGATTTAAATGCACAGGGAATGAAAATTGAAAAATTCGCAGAGGTGTATATCAAAGACAATATGCTTTATGGGAGCGCAATGGGTCAAAAGGAGAAACAAAACATCGAATTACCTGAAACATTAAACGTATCGTTTGATCCTGAAACGGTAAGTATTGACAAGAAAAGCTTAAAGGAAAATCTGGAAGTTGCTTCTATTGATTCCGGTAAGCTGCATTTTGAAGTGAAGGAAGAAACGGTAAAAGAAGCAATCAAGAACGGTGAGCTTAATGTAAGTAATGCCGGTATTGACGAGGTGGAAAGCGTTATGTTTGATATTGAATTGGAAAATGACTTTATCAAGGCCATGTCGTTAACGATCGGCGGCAAGACAGATAATGAGGAAGTAAGTGTTACTGCTTATCTGAAGCTTGACAATATCAACCAAAAGAAAGCAATCGATTTCCCTAAGGGCATGGAAAAATGGCCGTCAGCGAAAAGCGAATAAATTAGGTTATAAGGAAAAGAGGATACAGGTATGAAAAGATTCTTACTTATAACAGTGCTTTTGATCGCTTGTCTGTCAGGCTGTTCCAGTCGTTATGACGATGATGCGATTCAGGCGTATTTAGATGCAACAGAGGAATTAAAGAATGTAGAGAGCCTTCACCTTGATGTATCGGGCGGTATATTCACTGACGAAAAAAAGGAAATGCGCAGTGCGAAGCTCAATCTGAGTTCTGATATGATACTTGCCGATCAACTGCAGATCGCTGTTGATGTCGATTTATCGACGGTCGGTGTGGCGTTGGGTAAGATTGCATTTTATGTAAAAGACAATACCTTCTATATGAATTTCTTAGATAATAAAACTAAGATTTCATTTCAAAGCTATTTAGACCAGTTCGCTGCGATGAACAGTGAGGACAGCTTGGGCTTCGGTGCAAAGGCTGACGCGGAATCCGTAAAAAGTGTTTTCAAGGAGTTTAAGTTTGAGGATAAGGATGCAGGAATTATCGCGTTTGCGTTTGACTTAAGCATATTCGACAGTCTGTACGGAGCTATGGAAAACAGTGCTCAGACAAAGTATGTCATCAAAAGCTATACGGGTACTATGAAAGTTCAAAACAATCAAATTACAGAGTTGAATTTTGATTTGATTATTGATTATGAAGGTAAGAGTTATCCGATTGAATTTACGATTTCATTATCTGAACAAAATCAGGTCAAGGATATCAAGTTCCCGAGCTTTAAGGATTATAAGGAACAAAGCACGCAGTTGGATGCGACGGCAGATTTATTGGGTGATGAAGAAACCGGTCTGTAGGATGCAGGGCGTTTCGTAGTATAAACGCTTAGCGGCCAATCGGATCGGGTCATATAAAAAGAATCCTATTCCTCATTGATTGAGCGGTAGGATTTTTTGTTTGGATGAATGTATTTCTTGGTAAGCAATCGTTCCTGCAATATTAAAAATATCGTTTGGCATATATGATATGTTTAATTGGGGTTAGAGTGAATACCCTCTTTCATTTATTACAAATAATTATTTTCAGTTTACTTTTTGTCATGTTGTGATATAATTGGCTTACAGATAAGTGAGGTATTTCTATGGCTACAATATTCAGTAAAAATCTGCGTTTTTTGCGGAAACAAAAGGGCTGGGGTCAAGACGAGCTGGCAAAACGGACGAATCGCTCTCAGCCTACCATACAGCTTTGGGAAAGTGATAAACGATCACCGACAATGGAAATGGTAACTGAGCTGGCTGATATTTTTCATGTGGATGTCAATACCTTGATCTACAAAGATATAGAGTCGGGAAACTACAGTAAAAACGGTTATACCACAGACAATAATTTAGTCCCTTCCGACATCACCTCTTTAGAAGATGCGATGCAGGTTATTGTGAATAATCCGAGTGTTGCCTTTTACGGGGGCTATGATATCGATAAGCTGTCTGATGAGGAAAAAATAGAATTTGCGAACTGGATTGCCGACAGTATCAAGCTGTATGCGCGAAAGTTTGGTAAGTAACGCTTTATAACTTCATAAGATATCAATACGCAGTTGATATCTCTGTCTTTATTTAGCATTCAATTAATTGTAAAGCCTTTAACTTATTAAGAGCATAGGAAGCTGTTATAGTCAATGATATACGTACGTTATATCTTGTATCATTCAGTCTGTTCGCATCTGTTTTTGTTATCCATTGACATCGATTGTATTTCCATCCATGATAAAAATATAAGAAAAAAAGGCGGTAACGTCCATAGCAATCACTATGCCGTTATAGCCTCTTTTTTCTTGTATAAATCAATTATTCAGAAATACGATCCATCTTTTTGAAAAATATGAATATCGCACCCAATAACAGATAAATAACAATATTGCTGCCGGATTCCCGTGCACCGGTATTGGTGATCGGATTATTTTTATCTTTCTTTGTTGTCTCATCATTACCCTGATTATTGTCCGTTTCGTCTTTTGGAGGTTTGTTTGGATTGTTATCGGTATCATCTTTTTTGTTGCTTACCAATGCTTTGATTGCCTGATTCAACAGATCCACCTGATGATTAATTTCAGCTTGAGTAACGTTCATATCCGACAACAGCGCTTCGGCCTTTTCCACTTCAGCCATGAGCAACTGATAACTTTCAGCAGTATAATCATCAGCAGAAATTGCCTTTGCCTCTTCTATTTTGTTTTTCAATACAGTAAAGTCTAATGTTTTGGAATGATAGGTCAGACCATATCCTCGTTTATACACAATTTGATCGGAATAGCTGGTACCTTCTAATTTCGGTATGCTGACCGGAAGTTTTCCGCTTGCCCCAAATACACCTAGAGTAACTTCAATACCTGCAATGATATTCGGACCATAGGCAGCTTCAGAACCTGTAACACCGCCCACTATAGCCTCTGTTACATCAACAGAAGATCCTTTACATCCATACACCGCCATAATTGCATCAGCTTTGTCATAAAATTGAACATCGTATGGTTTGTCCACAGAAATTACGATTGCAGTTTTACCATTGTCTTTTGCATAGTTTACAAATGTATCCGGACCTGCATAGAGCCAATGATTGCCTGTTACTCTGGAAACATTTGATATTTCTGAATGGACAATGATGGTATCTGCCCAATCAATATCAGCCTGCACAGCTGCCGGATCTGCCAGATCTGCATTTGAGAAGCGAACAACCTTTACTTCTGCACCTGCCGGAATCAAGCCGGCTTCTTTGGCTCTGTTCCATCCCATGATCATTTGTGCTTTTTCATTATCATAAGGACACATCATTAATACTTTACTATTTTCTGTAACGTTTAAAGGAAGTACTTCATTTTCATTTTTTACAACTGTAACTGCCTTTGCTGCGATTTCTCTTTCCAGCTCACGATTTGCTTGACTGCCGACAACAGCTTTTGCTTGATCAAGAGAATAGTTCTTTTCATTCCAATCAAGAATACCGCGATTTTCTTTTACAGTTAAGATTCTCCTTACCGCGTCATTCAAACGTTCTTCAGAGATTTCGCCGTTGTTCACTGCAGTTTCTACACCGTTAATAATCGCATCCAAATCCTGCAAATCGTCTAAATCATACAATACGCAAGGCATACAAATCATATCCACACCTGCGTTGATTGCCAATTTTACAGCCTGTACCTGATCATATGCAGCGGATACGCCCGCCATATTCATCGCATCGGTACATACGATACCCTCAAAGCCCATTTCACCTTTCAGTAAGTCGGTAATAATTGCTTTGGACATCGTTGCCGGCAGTTTTTCCTGATTTCCTGTTTTATCAGATAACACAGTACTGTTATCTAACTGCGGGTATAGAATATGAGCGGTCATAATCATTTCAATTCCTTGATCGATCGCAACTTCATATGGTTTCAATTCGTTCTGCAGTAAAACATCTTTTGATTTATCTACAGAAGGAAGCCCATAATGAGAATCTGTGGCAGTATCTCCATGTCCGGGGAAATGCTTTGCACATCCGATAACATTATATTCTGCAAGACCCTGAATAGTCTTAGATGCCATTTCACCGACCATGGCAGCATCATCACCATAAGATCTTAAACCAATCACCGGATTATTCGCATTGTTATTTACATCCACCACCGGTGCCAAATTGGTATTAATACCAAGAACGCTTAATTCACTGCCGATGATCTGACCGGCATTTCTGGCATATTCGCTGTTCCATGTCGCACCCAATGCCATATTACCCGGAAGCGCCGTTCCTGAGCCTAAGCGGTATACAGAGCCTCCTTCTTGATCTGCTGAGATAAGCAATGGAATACCGTTGTCTTTTGTAGCAGCTTTTTGAAGATCCATTGATAATTGAAACGTATCTTCCGTTGTTTGAATATTTTGGGCAAAATAAATAATTGCGCCGAAATCATAATCTTCGACTATTTTTGAACCTGCGCATTCATTTTGGTGAACGGCTGCTTCTCCACACTATCAGTGGTATCTTCATCCCAATAACGGAAATCCACCATTAACATTTGCGTGATTTTCTGACGCAAAGTCATGCGATTTAGCATGTCCTCAACACGATTACTTGCTTTTACATTGACTGTAACAACTGTTGAACACATGGCAAAGGCCATCATCAGCAATCCTGCTTTTTTACATAGATTTTTCATTTAAATATCTTCCTGGTATATTATAAATGGCTCATCAAACAGTCATTTAAATATACCTTATCC
>CANSQL010000028.1 GCA_947649125.1 uncultured Erysipelotrichaceae bacterium
TATATTTTCAAACTTTTTCATAAAACTGCTTGACTTTTATATAGTTAGCTTTCTCATATAGCGTTTTGAACGCAATAAAAGCGGCGGTATTCATCGTCGCTTTTATTATCTGTTTCTTGATTATTGGAAGCATGTATTGTTAATGCCTATCAATATGCTTCTTATGTTACAACCATTACAGCTCTTGCAGTTATACAGCAACCGTACAGCGGCACTCCGCTATATCTTTTATCTGTTTATTCACTCATTATTTTTTATCAGCATTTATGGAATTGATTCCATTCAATATCACCTTGACCGCATAGCTTGCGCAGGCCAAACCGGCAGCTGTGGGAACAAACGGTGAGCTGGCAGGCGGTATGCGAAGCTTACGGATTTCGGCATCGGAATTGACTACTTGATTTTGTTTTATCGGTTGTTCAACCGAATATACTACCGGTATCTTTCCTTTCAAACGGCGCTTTCTTACTTGGGAGCGGATAACTTTCGCTAACGGGTCGTAGCTTGTTTTCATCAACTCACTGATACAAACGGCGGTCGGATCCATACGATTCGCCATTCCCATACTGGATATAAATGAAATCTTGTGGGCCAGACAGGTACTGATTAGGTCCAACTTGGCAGATACCGTATCTATGGCATCGACGACAAAGTCTACTTTGGTTTGAAAAAGCTGTTCATTTATCTCCGCTTGATAAAACATCGGATAAGTCAAAACCTCACAATCCCTTCGATAGCTTAAAATTCGATCCTTCATGACATCGGTTTTTAATCTGCCGATTGTTTCATAGCTCGCATGAATTTGTCGATTGAGGTTACTTGGTGATACACAGTCATGATCGACAAGAATCAGTCTGCCGATTCCGCATCGTGCCAATGCTTCAACACAATAGGAACCGACACCGCCGATTCCCACTACCATAACGGTAGCTTGCTTCAGTTGTTCTACTTGATTATTTCCCAACAACAAGGCAGTTCTTTCATTATAGCCTTCCATACACGCACCTCGCTTTCCTCATTCTCACTACGCGGTATTGCTTATTTTTTGTCCCAATTCATAAAATTGGTTCCATATTTTTTTGATCAGAATCGAAAGTTTTTTTCCTATAAGCGTTTTCACATCAACTCTGTTTTCTTTTTAACTTCACTTTACACATTAATGACTCCTAAAGTTCATTTCATTTTCACTATTTTATAATTCTATTTATTTCCTGTGGCAACTCACAAGCTATCTGTTGCGTAAACCCTTTATTTATCGTCTTTAACAGCTAATATAAAAGTAGAATATCACACTGAATTGCGCTTTTATTTCCCGTTGTTCCCTATCGTTCGACAGGTGAATCCATGGATTCAATCATGCGCTGTGCTTGTTTCAATTCTGAAATTTATCCGCTGTGTTGAATACTACAAACAAGTCATGAATTGATTGATATTCCACTTTATCAATATCAACAAAGGAAACAGATATCGGATAGCCGATTCTACTCATATCAACCTATTAACTTACCTTGATATTCTCCACAAGAATGGCTGATACCGCAAGTCCTTCGTCTGAAACTTCAAGCCTATCATATTTCCCATAGTTTACTCAACTGTTGACAGTTCGTCCCTAACGCAATTTGTGGAATCATTTCCACACAAACCTTACTGCCTGTTACATCTTATCCGCTTAATACCACTCAAACAGAGCCACTCATGACTCTTGACACAACCAAGCATTCACATCATCAAAAACACGCTGCAGCCAATCCTGCTTTTGGACATCATACCAGTGCATCGGCAACTGATTATTAAACCATGTATATTGCCGCTTCGCAAAATTACGTGAATTCTTTTTTATCAAATTCACACAAGTTTCCGTCGATTCCCCTTGTTCAAAATGAGAACGCCACTCCTTATAGCCGATGGATTGAAAGCACTGCATATCCCAAATCGCAGGTTCTTGTTCGATAAGTCTTTTCACTTCCTCAAATAAGCCCGCCTCCATCATTCGATCCACACGCTGATTGATTCGCTCATACAAATGCTCGCGCTCCATCGTTAAGCCGATGAAAAACACATCATATAAAAGCTCATGCTGCTGAGCCGCAATTACTTCACTTTTTTTCATTCCGCTGTGTGCCATTTCAATCGCTCTGATCATCCGTTGACGATTATTTTGATGAATCGTTTTCAACGCTTCTTGATCTACATGAGCAAGCAGCGCATATAGCTGTGAATTGCTTAGGCTCTGCAGAAATTCCAAAAAGTCATAATCCTTCGGTTCATCTTGAAAGACATAATCATACAACAATGATTTGATATACAAACCGGTGCCGCCGCAAACGATCGGGAGCAAGCCTTTCTCGCTGATATCCTCAATCAATTCTCTGCCCTTCGCTTGAAAAACCTTCACATTATAATCATCATAGATGGTGAAGCAATCCAAAAGATGATGTGGTATATGCTCCGTTTCGGCTTCCGTGATTTTCGCAGTCCCGATATCGAGACCGTGATAAACCTGCATCGCATCACCGTTGATGATTTCACCCTTAAGCTGCTTTGCCATATGAATACTGCAGGCTGTTTTACCGACACCGGTCGGACCCGCAATCACCAATACCTTCTTTTTCATATGCCTTACCTTAAGAACTGCTTTGTCAGCTGTTCATCGGTGATACAAATAAACGTCGGTCTGCCGTGAGGGCAATGAAAGGGCTGTTCACATTTTCCTAAATCATCAATGACCTTTTGCATCTCCGCAGGTGTCAAGCTGCGATGAAAGCGAATCGAGGAATGACAAGCCATCGTAGCGATTGCCAAATGGCGCAGCTTTGATTCATCGATATCCTCATCCTTCAACCATTGATCGATTAAATCCTGAAGGAATGCTTCCTCGTCAAGCTGCTGCATCCATGTAGGCAGATCACGCAGAATCAACGAATTATTTCCGAACTCCTCTAATTCGATCCCCAATACAGACATCGCTTCATTCAATTCATTAAGGCGAACCCGTACACGGGAATCCACCTCTAAGCTGATCGGTATCAGCATCGGCTGAGTATCATTATTTCCCGATAGGATTTGTTGCTTGATCACTTCAAAATGATAGCGCTCCTGTGCCGCATGCTGATCTATTATATATAGACCGGCTTCCCCCTGTGCCAAGATATACGACTGATGAAACTGGCCGATGACCTGCATCGCAGGCAAACACTCATTTTGCGGCTTCGGCTCCTCTTGGTTCACCGGTTGCTCCGGTGTCGGCTGTGTTTTTACCGCTGTTTCTTGATTGGTTGCCTTACTTTCGTTTTGGGAAATAGTCTTTTCCTCTAGGGAAATAGCCTCTTTCTTTTCACTATATTCCACTTTTTTCATATTAGGTCGAGAATACTGGGGATAAGTGATCGGTTGATCCTCAACCACAGCTTCTGCCTGCTTTTTCACCTCAACCGCAGGTGCTTTTGTCATTTTTTGTGGAATCGGTTCCTTCATCTTTGCACTGATTTCATCAAAATCAAGCGGCGGCAGCTCCTTGGGATTGGTGAAGCCCTCATTCACTTCTTGATGCAGCTTCGTCAGCTGCGGATCACGTGCATAGGTGAATTCAAGCTCGGTTATTTCCGGCTTTTTCTCCTTAGGCTTCGGTAAGTCTGCCTGTACCACCTGCAGCTTGTTTTTCAATGCCTCATCGATTGCTTGATATAATAGCTTCTCCAGCTGCTTCTCCTTCGACAGCCTTATTTCCCATTTCGAAGGGTGCACATTCACATCGACCAGCTGTGTATCCATCTCAATATTCAACACTGCGATCGGATAACGATCCTTCGGCATATACGCATGAAAGGCATCGATGATAGCCTTCTGTAAATGATAGCTGCGAATCATACGCTGATTGATAAAGAGTGTCATATAATATTTTGTCGCGCGATGATATTGAGGCTGTGCCGCAAAGCCGCTGATACGATAATCATAATCAGAAGCATCGATCGCAATCGCACTTTTTGCCACATCGCGGCCGTAAATCTGCATCATCACTTCCTGCAGACGATTGTTACCCTTTGTTTGAAATGCCGTCTTTCCGTCATGCGACAGATAAAATGCGATTTCAGGATGAGCCAACGCAAACTTTTGGATCATATCCAATATCAACGAAAATTCATACTGCGGGCTTTTCAGATGCTTGAAGCGCGCCGGTGTTTTTTGAAACAGATTGCGTACCTCAATCATCGTCCCCTGCGGTGCAGCAGTCGCTCTTGATGCCTGCTTCTCTCCGAAGCTTATCATCACCTCGGTAGCCTCTGTTCCGTTATTTGTTTTCAGTGTTACCTGAGAAACCGCCGCAATGGAAGGAAGTGCTTCACCGCGAAAGCCCATTGTATGGATATTCCATAAATCGGCCTCCTCCTTCAGCTTGCTGGTGGCATGGCGTTCAAATGCCAGTGCCGCATCCTCCCTGTCCATGCCGATACCGTCATCAATTATAACTATGGAATCAATTCCACCCTGAGTTATCTGCAGCTCGATGCGTGTTGCCTGTGCATCAACAGCGTTTTCTACAAGCTCCTTTACCACTCCCGCAGGTCGTTCCACGACCTCACCCGCGGCAATCATATTACGCAAGTGTTCATCCAGTTGATGTATTCTACCCATATCCTCACCTAACCTTCCTTTTTGCCTTAATAATACTTTATACTTTCTCTTTGATCAAAAATCTGTACCCCCTGCCCCGAGATGATGATTCCTGATTAATGATAAGAAAGCAACAAGGACTCCTGTTGCTTCTGTTGCCTGCCCTGCGCTCAACTACTGTTTCCGAATCACCTGACCTGAGCGGGAGCGGGCAGCCTAAGAATGCTTCAACAGCTACGATACCATTTTCTTCAATTCATTAACCAACAAAAGCGCTTCAATCGGTGTCATTTGATCCGCCTGTACCTGCTGCAGCTTTTCCTTGATTGCTTCTGCCTTCGGATCACTTGTCTGAATCACCTGCGGCACTTCTGCTTCACTCATAAAGGAAAGCTGTTCATTTTGATCCTTTGCCTCAAGCCCCGCCAATATTTGTTTCGCTCTGCCTAACACCGTATCAGGCAGCTTCGCCAAAGCAGCTACATTGATACCATACGATTTATCAGCCTTCCCTTCATTCACACGATAAAGGAAAGTTACTGTTTCATTCTCCTCATGTACCTCGACATGCACATTACGTATCCCCTGATGATACTTTGAAAGCTGCGTCAGCTCATGATAATGCGTAGAAAACAAGGTCTTCGCATGAATATGTTGTTCAATATATTCCAACATGGCCTGTGCCAGTGCCATTCCGTCATAAGTAGAGGTACCGCGCCCGATTTCATCGAATAAAATCAGTGAACGCTCCGTCGCATGCTGCAGCGCATGATTGGCCTCGGTCATTTCCACCATAAAGGTCGATTGCCCCGACATGATATCATCACTCGCTCCGATGCGCGTAAATATTTGATCGAATATCGGCAGCACCGCTTTTTTCGCCGGAACGAAGCAGCCGAGCTGCGCCATAATTACGAGTAATGCCGTCTGACGCATATATGTAGACTTACCGCCCATATTCGGACCGGTAATCATCAATATGGAATTGGTTTCATCCATTAATAAATCATTCGATACATAATGCCCGTTCTTTTTCATCAGCTTCTCCAGAATCGGATGACGAGCCTCACTCAATTCAAAATGAGCCTTGTCATGAAACTGCGGTCTGGTATAACCGTTTTCCCCTGAGATTTCCGCCAATGAATACAAAGCATCGATCGTTGCCAAGGCATGTGCCAAATCATGCAGCTTAGGCAGATAGACCTTGATCTGATTCAACAGATGATTGAATAACTCCTGTTCCAAGCGGATACTGCGCTCCTGTGCATGAACGATCGCATCCTCTTTTTCCTTCAGTTCCTCGGTAATAAAGCGCTCCGCATTCGCCAATGTCTGTTTACGAACATACCCAAACTCCGGCTGAATTTGACTCAGATTCGCTTTCGTAACCTCAATATAATAGCCGAACACACGGTTATAACCGATTTTCAGCGATTTCACACCGGTGCGTTCCTTTTCCTTTGCCTCAAGCTCCAAAATCCAATGCTTTCCGTTTTTCCCGATCTCGCGTAATTGATCCAGTTCCTCGTGATAGCCGTCAACAAAAACTCCGCCTTCCTTTAAATGCAGCGGCGGATTATCGATAATTGCCCCTTGAAGCATTTCATACAATGCCCGGCAAGGATCGATTGTTTGAAACTCTTGATAGCTCGGACATTCCTTGAATATATTGAAAATATCAGGTGCATGCTCTAAGGTTTTGACTAAACGCAGCACATCACGCGGATTCGCATTGCCGTATGCCACTCGCGCACTCAATCGCTCTAAATCATAGACTCCGCTCAGATGCTCACGCAGTTCATCTTTCGTGATAAAGTTATCATTTAAAAATTCGATCGCATCTAAGCGCTGATGAATGGCCTGTTGCTGCACCAACGGATATTCAATCCATTTTTTCAATAATCTTGACCCCATCGCGCTTTGACATTTATCTAAAAAGCTCCATAAGGTCAAGCTCTTGGAATTGGTGCGCTGTGCCTGTGTCAGCTCTAAATTCACTCTTGTATTATAATCCATCTGGAGAAAATCTGTCTCATTCATCATTTCCACCGGATTCAAATGTGCCATATTGCGCTTTTGCGTTTCATTCAAATAGTTTGTCAATGTCGCAAAGCTGCGCTGAATACGCTCATCCTCGACATCGCTCAATAAATAAGCATATTCCTCTTTACAGGTATGGTCTGCTTCTTGTGAGATGGTGACTGTTTCCATTTCCTCAATCATTTTACGAATTTTTTTATCAAATGACGGTTCAATGACTACCTCAGCGACATTGTTTCCGAGCAGTACTTTTTGAATTGCCATGACCTGCTTATCAATTAACTGGGCCCGCATTTCTCCGGTCGTCATTTCACAAAGCACAACGGCCAGACCGTATTGGTAATCGTAAAGCGATGCGATATATACTTCAGCTTTTTCGTCCTGAACCTCATCCATTATCGTTCCGGGAGTGACGATTTTTATGACATCTCGTTTCACAAGTCCTTTTGCCTGTGTCGGATCTTCCATTTGTTCGACGATCGCTACCTTATAGCCCTTTTGAATCAAGCGTTGGATATAACCGGTCGCAGCGTGAAAGGGAATCCCGCACATCGGCACCTTTTCCTCTGCGCCGGCATTTCTGCCTGTCAATACAAGGTCTAATTCACTTGATGCGGTTTTCGCATCCTCAAAGAACATCTCATAAAAATCTCCTAAGCGATAGAAAACGATCGCATCGGGATGCTTTTCCTTTATTTCTATATAATGATTCATCATCGGTGTATATTTACCTTTTTGAATAATTTCTTCCGCCATCTAATCACTCCGTTTCAGCAGTACCATTATACCAAAAAAATCATTACTTTTGTCAGTAATGCCAATGATTTTAGTATTTTTTTATTTATTTCGCGAGAAAGAAAAACGGCCTTTGCCCTCGTTGGACATTTCGCCGTTATCACTGATTTATTCTGTTTCTATATTCTGCATTTAGCTTTACTATTTTTATATATCCTGTCTTTGACCTTTTATTTATGTATCCTATCTATACTATATACAGCCATTCTATACAGCTGTTACACACTCGGCAGCTGCTTCATTTGTTTTTTGATTTCCTTTGCGACTACCGTTGACAGGTTGCCTAAGCGAATCAAGTATCCGTCCTTTGATTCCAAAATCAAATACGCACCCTCTGCACGCAATGCATCAAAATCGACTTTATCACGGTGATGAAGCTCTACGGTGAGTTTATCGGGAGTTGACGTCAATACACGGATATTTTCAAATCCTCCCAGTGCCTTTACAACTCTGTGCGTAATTTCCTTGCGGGTAGACAGATTGAACAGACTGACAGAAAAGTGCTTAAAATAGGTTCGTGTGAGTAAAAAGAACACCAACATAACCGCTAATCCGATACCGATCATCATGCCGAACGAATAGCTCATGTCCGGATTTCTGAAAAACGGAACTAAATCCAACAGAGAGCCGGGATTCGCTACCATCAGTGATCCTTCAAACCAATATCCGATGGACACCCCTGCCATCTGCAGACCCGCATACAACAGTCCGACAATCAACAGATATACGATATATAACAACGGTGCCAATATCAACATCAGTATTTCCATCGGCAGCGAATTGCCGCAGATGATTGACAAGGCAATCGCAATCACGAAAAACAGAAAGTATCTTTTACGATCTCTTTTACTGTCCACAAGAGAATAATACCCCAATAAAAAGCCCGGAATCAAAAAGATATTGATCAAATAATACGGAGTCAAAAGATGCCCGGCATTGGTCGTAACGATACCTAAATTTTGATACGCATACCATGTATTGACATCTCCCAAATAAGGGATACCGAAATTATCTGTGGCACTTCCGCCGAGCTCACCCAGCCAAAATGCACTTCGCGGAATTTCCTGCAGCGAAAATATTGCCGATACGCGCTCACTGATTCCGTATAGGAACAAATTGATCGGACTCAGTAAATCATGAGCTAAAAAGCTGTAGAAATAGTTGATTCCCGTAATGACAAGCGGCCAGCCAAACGCAAACACAATCCCTGCCAAAACCGAAAAGAATACACTGAGTATCATTGCCCACGCATCATGATCGATAAAGGACAAAATTCCGTGCATTGAATAATGACGTGATTTCAGATAGCTGTACATTGTGATGACATAAGCGATGATCAAGGAAAGAATACCTGTATTATAAGGAATTCGTGTTACTTCCTCAAAGATACTGTCGGCATGAAAGCTGATCTGAATGCCAAGCATATTTCCGTAAAAATAACTCGGCGCATCATTGTTTTCTAAAAACAGAATCACAAGGCTGATTACCACATAGCTCACAAAGCCGATAAATACCGGCACCGCATCCTCAAATTTTCTTGTCAGTATCACCAGAAATACAAGCAGCGGAAATATTTGGATCAGAAAACCGCCGCTGTATCGCATCATTTCACTGATAAGGATAACAACTTCATTTTTCACATCCCACATATAGCTGATATTAGGATTAATGATTGAATTTCCGATGCCTAAAAGGATAGTCGCAAAAAACAACACCTTTAACGGAAATTGTATATATTCCAACATGGCATGCCATTTTGCCATAGTATCACCTCACCCTATAATGATACCATGTTGATATACTTACTTCAAATACTTTTTCAATGACTTTTCTTACAACATTCAAGTAGAATCGTTTTAGTTATGGTATAATAGTGATTGGAACAATAAATACGGAAAGTTCAGTGTATTTACAGCGGATATATATGGATAGGCCGCAGGTGTGGTTATCGTTTTCTATGACGGTGATGGTTATGGTGTCGGATTACCTCTGTATTCTCAACGCCTCATATGACCGTGGTATTATCTGAAACGGTAAAGCTGTGCAGTTATTCACCGTATGAAATATTCCATCGTATGATATATTCCATTATATGAAGTATTCTGTCACATGAAATGTTCTATCTCATGAAATGTTCTATTGTATGAAATAAACTATTCAAGTAAGTTATACTATCGAATGATATATTATAAATATAAGGAAAGGAGCGGAGCTCATGAATCAATCACTGTTAAAGGTAAAGGAACCGAAAAAGTATGATATCGTCTTAGTCGGTATTCTTGTGATTATGGCTTTGACAAGCTTTGTTTCTATCTACAGTGCCTTTGCGTTGATTACCTCTGAGAATCCTGCCTTTCTTTTGATGAAGCAGATCATGTGGTACGGCTTGGGCTTTATCGTTATGGCCGTTATTATGTATTTGGGTAATGATGTGCTTTATAATTTCGCAAAGCTGGCTTATTGGGTGCTGCTCGGTGCCTTGATTTATTTGTTTATCAGTAAGTATATTGTCAGTCGTTTTATGGGATACGGGCATAATTTGCCGTTTGTTACACCGATCAACGGCGCGACCTCGTGGTTTCAATTTCCCGGAATCGGTTCCTTTCAGCCCAGTGAGTTTATGAAGGTCGTATTGATTATGATTACGGCGGGGATTATCGATGAGCATAATACGAATAAAATCGTTGATTCCTATGAAAGTGATATTCAGCTTTTTATGAAAGTATTCAAGTGGGCCCTTCCGCCGCTGTTGTTGATTTTTATTCAGCCGGATACGGGTGTTTGTATCATTATATTATTTTCTTTGGTGATGATGTTGGCTTGTTCGGGTATTAAAAACTTTTGGTTAGTTTGCGGACTCGTGGTGTTTGTGCTGGTGCTCGGCGGCTTCTTTTATCTTTATTTGTTTAATCATTCCTTGTTGGCTTCCTTATTTGGAAGCGACAGCTTATATAAGCTTGATCGAATCAAGGGATGGCTTGATCCAGAGTCCGATATCCTGCATACAGGCAATCAGTTGTATACCGCATTAATGGCAATGGGCTCTGCCGGTTTGACCGGGCATGGGCTGCAGCAATTCCTGATTCAAATTCCTGAAGCGCAGACGGATTTTATCTTTGCGGTGATCGGGCAAAGCTTTGGCTTGATGGGTACCTTATTTACCGTGATGCTTTGTATGTGTCTTGATTTAAAGCTGTTGCGCATTGCGAGCTTGACGAAAACAACGAAGGATAAATATTATATATCGGGTGTGTTGGGAATGCTGCTGTTTCAGCAGTTTCAAAATATCGGTATGATTATCGGCCTGTTGCCGATTACCGGAATCACGTTGCCGTTTATCTCCTACGGCGGTTCCTCTCTGCTTTCGTATTTTATTGCGATCGGCATTGTATGTAATACAAGCGCAAAGGCGCATAAGCTTTCTGATTATGTTTATGAAACCTAGTGAGCAGCATCGGTATTGATTGCTGTCATATCAGGTTGAGTGATGAATAATTTGTTGTTTGAATTTGTTGGGTACCTTGTTTGATGACAGTGCTCCTTATGACGTTTCATTACAAAAGCATTATCTGTTTCTCTCAGTGAGATATGTGGGAAATTCAGATAATGCTTATTTTATTATCATTTTATATTACTATAATTTTATAATATAGCGAAGCACTCGCTTCTTTTATGCTGAGAACCTCTTGTTAAAGCTTGATTTTACCGCATTAATAAAGGTTTTTTAATCGCTTCAAGTAGCTGTACTCACGATAGCGGGCAAAGCGTACACCATGATTTGATGTCGTGCAGGTTACCTTATGAACACCCTCTAATGATTCAGACCTATGGTCGAAACAAAGCAGTGCATCGGAAAAATCATCACTGACAAACTCAACGATTCGATCCGGTTTCAGAATATACGGATTCCCTAAGGAGCGATGCTTACTATGCTGAATCGCCGTAATCTCTGCCATCTGCATTAACGAAATACCGCTGTCAATTACAGCTCCGCCAAGACTGCGGTTATACGCAGTCGATCCTGCTTGTGTACTCAAACAAACGCCCGATCCCCAACAAGTTTCAAACTGTTCATTATCCACAAGCACATCAATTACCTGTGTCCGCTTTACATTCTCTATGCGCATTTCATTCAACGCGTAGTATTCTGCTTGATTGGTTTTGATCTGCAGCAGTCTTGAACAGAAAATCTTAGGCTCTTTCGTTTTGATATCATTGATAAAGATATCATATTCATCCTCGGTATAATCGGTAAAAAAACCAAGCGTACCGGTATGGATTCCGACAAAATTCACATGATCTAACTGATCCAAATATTTCTGTACTGCATATAGCAATGTACCGTCTCCGCCGATAAAAATCACCGTATCGGGTTCTTCTCTGTTTTCTGTCCATCCATGCTTCAGTAATTCATCTAATATTTTTTTCTCTAAATTCTTTGATTTTTCATTTTTTTTCGCAACGGTAATAAACTTTTGCACAGAATCACTTCCTTTTCTGTCTTATCTATTGTATCATAACATAGGCGGTGATGAAATATGAATCTTCATTTTGAGAAGGAATTTAAAATACTTTTAAGTAAAGAGCAGTTTATTACCTTGTTGAAGCAGTTTCCTCAGGCTGAATTTAAGAAGCAGGTCAATACATATTATGATACGACGGATATGTATATTCTTAAGCATATCGGTGCGATGAGAATTCGTGAAATTGATCATCAATTTATATTCACTTTGAAGCAGCGTTGTTTCGATAAAGACGGTGTCAATGAGCATGAGTGTCTTGTGAGTGAGAATACGTCGGCTGTTTTTGAAGGAGATGCGCTTATGTCTTTAATGAATTTTTTTCAGATAACACCACCGATTATCGAGATTGCTTCGTTGACAACCTATCGTGCCGTGGTTCCTTTGGATCATGCGGAGCTTTGTTTTGATTATAATGAGTATAACGGGCTTTGTGATTATGAGCTTGAATATGAGTATTTGCAAGAGCATGACGGCTTAACTGTTTTTAACGATCTTTTATCTTTGGTGAATTTGAAATATGAAGGTAACTGCATGGCTAAGATTCAGCGAGCTATGGCAAGCCGAGAAAACGGATGATTTTTACTATGATAAGCAACAGCATTAACAAGGAATCAATTCCACAATTATATATATATCTTTATATCTTTTTATTTATCATCAACCTTGCTGCATTTTTATGTATGTTGATTGATAAGCGAAGGGCTATCCTGCATCGTTGGCGAATCAGTGAATCCACACTCTTCCTGTTGGCATTCTTCGGCGGCTCTTTGGGAGTGCTGCTTGGAATGGTCGCATTTCACCATAAAACCAAAAAGCTTCGCTTTGTCATCGGCATACCGGTTATTATCTTAATCCAATTCTTATTGATCTGTTACGGGAGGATGCTGATATGATAAACTAAAATAAGCAAGAGATTCCCTTTTGCTTATTTTTTTATTTCTATATTTTTGATTTTTATTGTTTTCTTTTTGTGATGAGAAAGTGAGTGTAGTAATCAAATACTCAACTAAATTTTTCCTTTCCTAGCTTCAGCATGTTTTATATTTTTATAATTTTGAAAGAAATATCAAGCTTTTCACATAGTTGGATTGCTTCGTTATTTTTATCATCGAAAATTATGCTTACTTTGGCCGATGAATTTTTATCCGTCAGTGCTTGTTGATACAGCTTCGCTTTCGCTGTCGCTATCAACAAACTGCGTCTCCATGCCTTTATAGTAACGATACACGGAATAAAGAAATGACAGCATGTACTCTCCGGCACGAAAAAATCATTTTCTGCTCCTGAAAGATAGACTCCGTTTACATCTTTTAAAATCTGATTCACAAATGTCGCAATCCTTCGTTTCTCATAATTAGTATAGATATCCTTCGTATAACGATCACGAAGCTGCTGAATACTGATAATATCAGCATCGTTTTGTATCACAGTATCTCTTTTTTCAACAAAGGTGCTCCACAGGTCAATTCCTATTTCCATTCCTTTTTTCATAATTTTCCATGAAAGCTCACTATCCTCTTGATCGAGATAAATATAGCTCTCAACCCTTTTTGATATATGATGCTTTAGCTCACTCAAATAAATCGGTGATTGGAAAATGATGACCTGTTCCAATATAAGACAGTAAATTTTATCAGGCAAAGTATGCTGCTTGTGGTATTTCAATATTGCTTTGATAAATTGCTGCTGGCTCCCGTAGCCGCATTTAGACCCATACTTTTTCCATATGCTTTTTACACTTCCTGATGAATCTCCGCTGTATCGCGCATAGCCAACGATCCCTTTTTCCTTTTCTTTCCCCTTTTCAGTTCCTTTTGTTAGGAAAAACAAATAATCACCGTGATGAAAATTTTGAAATTTCCGCTGTCCGCTGAAACGCCAAAATACAATTTCACTGCTTCCGTGCAGACGATGATATTCAATCATTTCATGATTTGTTATATAAGCGATTGAGGACATAGCCATCACCTCATTTCCTTTATCAAGTAACGGTAGTTGTATTTTATCTCATATTTCAAAAGCTGATTTCATAATGTATCTGTTTTCTATATCCATTGTATCATGGTTGAAAATGAATATAAAGAAAAAGAAGCATATTTGCTTCCTTTACTCCATTTTCTTTCTGCCCTCTAATGCTTTTATTAAGGTCAATTCATCTGCGTAATCCAAATGACCGCCCATCGGTAAGCCATGCGCAATCCGTGTAACACTTACCGGATATTTTTCTAATCGCTTCGCTAGATATAACGCGGTTGTTTCCCCTTCCACAGTAGGATTCGTCGCTATGATAATTTCCTTTGTCGTTTCATTGATGCGATCCATTAAGGATTGGATATTGATATCCTCAGGCAAGATGCCTTTTGTTGTTGAAATAACTCCGTTCAACACATGATAGACACCGCTGAATTCATTCGTTTTCTCCATTGCGATAACATCACGCGGACTTTGAACGACACATATAATTCCGTGATCTCTGTTTGAATCCTCGCAAACGAGACATTTGGTGTCCTCAGCCAAATTTCCGCACACTTCACATGTATGGATTTGTTCCTTCATATCAATCAATGCGGTAATCATACAATCAATATCCTCTTTATCCCAATCCAACACATCAAACGCATAGCGCTCTGCAGTCTTTACGCCTACACCCGGCAGTCTTTGAAATTGATCTACCATTGACGCAAATTTCTTTGGATACATTAGAAGCCTCCCGGCAGTTTAACTCCACCTGTCATTTTTTTCATAACCTTATCCTTTTCATCAGTTGCCTGCTTCATCGCATCATTCACTGCGCTCACCAATAATTCTTGTAAGGTTTCTTTTTCCTCAGCTTTCAATAGCTCCTCTTGAATTTCAATTTGTGTAACCTCCAGGGTTCCTTGAACAGTGACCTTTACTAAGCCCCCTGCCATTGTTGACTCATAGGTATGCTCCTTCAATTCTGATTCAGCCTTGTTAAGCTCCTTCTGCATCTTTTGTGCTTGTTTTAATAGTGCCTGCATGTTCATAATTTTATTCCTCCGTTATTAATATATTTTCTTTTCCGAATAAGTCAATCATAATATCCTCTTGACTTGGCTCTGCTTCTTTCACTTCTTTATTCACATTAAGTTGAAAGTGAATCGGTGACGGTAAAGTACCGCTGTTTCTGCGATTCCTAAACTCCTCGGTAACGCGAAGTGACTGTTCATTTGTAATCGCAAAGATCTTTTTTTGTTTTTTCAATAGTTCACTGCTGAAGGATACGAATTCATTACGACTATCCGACTCATTAATTTCATTTGCTTCAGCTTGATTGTTTACGATTAACACCATATAGCTTTCTGCACTCGCAAATATCCTGCTGTTCTTTAATAGATTAGCAACTCTTGCCCACTGCAGCTCCATTGTATATCGATGAATCTGTTGGAATTGTTCCATATCAGACTGCTTTTCCGGTTTATTTGCGCCGACTAACAGCTGTAAAACATATTCATCCTGCAGCGGCTTCGGAGAGTTTTCCTTGAATTCACTCTTGGTAGGATTATGCGTAACGCTCACTTGATCCGTGATATTTCCTGTAGCTTCAGTTTGCACCCTATCCTCAGGCTCATCAGGTCGTGTCTCATCAGTTATCGATTCATTCACATCCTCGATTTCTCCACAATCATCAACATCATCTAAATCTAATAATTGCGGCGGCTCTTGCATCGGTGCCTGCTTCATTCCTTTCCCCTCTGCAATACTCGATGTTTCACGTGAAACATCACTTGAACAATCGGTTTGAGGTGAGGATGATTCACCTACGCTTGAATTCAATTCGGCAGATGGGCTATGATCAGAAATACTTGAATTACTTAAGCTTGGCTTTCCACTCTTTACAGCATCCCTTCCTTCGATAAATGACCTCTTATCTGCTTCATTTGAATTTTTCTCCATCATCTTTAACAAGCAGATTTCAAAGTATGAAGCAATGCTTGCCGCATTACGATATTTATCATAAGTTTCCATCAAAATATCTATCATTTCATAGCGACTTCTTACGGAAGCTTTTTCATTTAATGCTGTAACTTCTGACAACTGCATAATTTTCAGTAGATCATCGCTTTTCGTATATTCATAAATCAAAGCTTCCTTCAACAATTCTATCAAGTCCATTGTCAAGCGCTTGATATCAATTCCCTTTCCTGTTTGCTCCTGCAACCAGTTCATACAAGCACCGGCATCTTTCTCAAAAACCATATTCAATAAATGAAGCTTTTCCTTGACTGTTAATATACCATATATCTCATTGATATGATGTACTTTAATATCATCTTGAGCATAAGCAATGCACTGATCCAATATACTCCAAGCATCTCTCATGCCACCGTCACATAGCTGAGATATGATTCTGATGACTTCCTCCTCACATTGAATATGCTCCTGATCGAGCGCTACATGAATCCGCTTCACCACTTCATCAGCAGGTACCTTTGTAAAATCATAGCGCTGACATCTTGAAATAATCGTAGGCAGTACCTTATGCGGTTCTGTTGTAGCCAAAATAAAGATAACGTGAGCAGGCGGTTCCTCGATTGTTTTCAACAAAGCATTAAAAGCTCCTGTCGACATCATATGAACCTCATCAATGATATACACCTTATATCTGCTCTTGATCGGTGCATATTTCACCTTTTCAATTAAGCTTCTGACTTCCTCAACACCGTTATTACTTGCCGCATCAATTTCAACGATATCCGGATGTGTACCATCAGTAATCGCAAGACAATTCTCACATTCCATACACGGATGCTTATTTTCATCAATACAATTAACTGCCTTCGCAAATATTTTCGCAATCGATGTCTTGCCGGTACCTCGCGGACCGCAAAACAAATAAGCATGCGCAATTTTATTTTGTACGACCGCATTTTTCAACGTGCGGACAATATGCTTTTGTCCTACCACTTCATCAAATGTATTAGGTCGATAAGTACGATAGAGTGCTTTATATGACAAAATGTGTCACCTGCTTTCTTGACTTAATTATACCAAAAATAAGCGATTAACACTACGCTTATTTCAATAGAATATCAGCTTTTTTTAACATGAATAAACAGCCTGTATTTTAAACCTATTTCACTTCCGATACCGTCAAAACATACGCAGAAATCAAGTAAATCGATAATGAAAAGATCAGCATCCACAGTCTATTTCTCATTTATTCGGTAGTATTCGTTTGAGCTGCAGCTTTTTTACTATCACGCTTTTTCTTAAAGAAATCCGTCAGCAAAGCACCGCATTCTTTTTCCAGTACACCGCCACTCACTTCCGGATAATGGTTAAATCCTTTTGTTTCATACATATTCATGCAGCTTCCCAAACAGCCACCCTTTTTATCATAAGCCCCAAACACGACACGCGCCACACGCGATAATAAGATAGCACCCGCACACATCGGACAAGGCTCAAGAGTAACATACAAGGTACAGTCTTCTAAGCGCCATGTACCGAGAACTTCATTCGCCTTTTTTATCGCAAGGATTTCAGCATGCGCAATCGCCTGTTGAGATGTTTCTCTCTCATTAAAAGCCGAAGCAATGACCTCATGATCCTTCACAAGGATGCACCCAATCGGTACCTCATCCATTAATTCAGCTTTTTTCGCTTCTGCGATCGCCAACATCATATAAGCTTCATCACTCATACTCATCATTCCTTTTCTCAATAAAAAAGTGCTACCACACATGATAGAGCTCCCTTATGGCTGCTTCGTTCCCGACCTGACCAGATTCGGTAGATACCATTGTGATAGCCTCTATATATTAACATATTTCATACAATTTTTCAATCTCCAAAACTGTATTTCATCAATTTCCTTATCCTTAAAATAATTGATCTATATAGCGAAAAGGCAGTATCCTCATTTAGCTTTCATACACCGACAACATAACCCACACCTTCATACCCTATCAATAGGTCTCATCAACTCTCTAATGTTTCACGTGAAACATCGATATAAAAATACAGCATACTTCAACAAACTACCATCGCTAATTAACGATATCATTTCCTCATATCCACGCATCAATCAATCCCTTAACCCGCTATTATTTATTATCAAAGAGCAAAACGCTCCCATTTCTATATCCATATAAAAAATGAGGCATAGCGACAATCGCCACACCCCATAGATAAGACAGCACTAAGCATAAAATTATTTTTTCATCGGTATCGGCTTTCCCTGATTCACATTGGTACGAATCAAGTCACGAACCTCATCCAGCTTACTGCCGCAAGCTTCCTTCCATACCATAGTAAACACATCCTTCTGATACAACAAGAAAGCATCCCGCGTTTCATAACATGTTTCAAACTGATCCCAACTTCGAAAATAACGATCACCGCCCTCACCGAAGCTCACACCGTTCTCCTGAATTACCAAGATAGACTGCTCATCAGCATCATCATACATCGAACGGTACGCAGCCCGCGGAATCCGATAATCACAAAAATAATTACAAAGCAAGCTAATCAGAAACAAGACCAATACGATACCGTTCAACACACCATAATCCTTATGAAATCCATACTCCATCACCAAGCCAAACACCAGCAGCAAAAAGCTCAAAACCAATGACCGCCGAATATTAAACTTAATATGACAATGTGTACGATAAATACGAGTAAAGACCTCCTCACTCATATGATAAGATTGCTTAACGATCATTTCTTAGGCACCAATTTAGTTTTCCCCCCCATATAAGGCTGCAAAGCAACCGGTACATTCACACTGCCATCCGCATTCAAATTATTCTCCAAGAACGCAATCAACATACGCGGAGGTGCAACAACCGTATTATTCAAGGTATGAGCAAAATACTTACCCTGCTCACCGTTCACTCTGATTTTCAAACGACGAGCCTGCGCATCCGTCAAATTAGAACAGCTACCCACCTCAAAATACTTCTGTTGGCGAGGACTCCAAGCCTCCACATCAACCGACTTCGTTTTCAAATCAGCCAAATCACCTGAACAACACTCCAAAGTACGCACCGGTATATCCAAGCTGCGGAACAAATCAACAGTGTTTTTCCATAGCTTTTCATACCACTCAGCACTTTCCTCCGGCCTACAAACAACGATCATCTCCTGCTTCTCAAACTGATGAATCCGATAAACACCGCGCTCCTCAATACCATGCGCACCCTTCTCCTTACGGAAGCAAGGAGAATAACTTGTATACGTATAAGGCAGCTGCTTTTCATCCACGATCGTATCAATAAACTTACCGATCATTGAATGCTCACTCGTACCGATCAAAAACAAATCCTCACCCTCGATTTTATACATCATGCTTTCCATCTCCGCAAAGCTCATAACCCCAGTCACAACATTACTGCGAATCATATACGGAGGAATCACATACGTAAATCCTCTGTCAATCATAAAATCACGAGCATAGCTGATCACCGCAGAATGCAGACGAGCGATATCACCCATCAAATAATAAAAACCATTCCCCGCAACCTTACGCGCACTATCCAAATCGATGCCGTTAAAACGCTCCATAATCTCAGTATGATACGGAATCTCAAAATCGGGAACAACAGGATCACCGAAGCGCTCCAGCTCCACATTCTCCTCATCACTTTTTCCGATCGGTACGCTCTGATCAATCATATTAGGAATCTGCATCATACACTGCTCCAGCTTAACAGAAACCTCCGCTTCCTGTTCCTCGACCTGCTTCATTTCCTCAGCCATCTTAGAAACAGCCTGTTTCATTTCCTCAGCTTCCTCACGCTTGCCATCCTTCATCAAGCCGCCGATCTGCTTACTCATAGAATTACGCTGAGCACGCAAATCATCACCGCGCTGCTTCAAAGAACGATTCAACTTATCCAATTCAATCGCTTCATCCACTAACGGAAGCTTATGATCCTGAAACTTCTTTCTTATATTCTCCTTAACCTCCTCCCCATGCTCTCTCACAAATTTCATATCCAACATAAAATATCCTCCTTCATTGACCTTACATCATCTATTCTATACTGAAATCTTTCAAACACCAAACACCGAGTAACAACGTACAACTGTACAACCACACCGACACCACACCATGCCGAGAAACAAAAAAGGCACTTGCCCGAAAGGGACGAATGCCTCGTGTTGCCACCCTTTTTCATCAACAGCTTCAAGACAAGACAAACAAGTAAATCACACTCACTCATGCTGCAGCATCATCCACCGCAGCATAGATTGACAGTGACTTTGACTCCGCATGTCCTGACAGACAAAACCATTGACCTTAATTACGCGATAACGGTGCGACCGAAAGTGAATACTAAACATTCCTCACTTTACTCCAAGGGGGATTCCAAAAGGATTAGGATTACTCGCACCGACCGTAACCTCTCTTTGACTAATCACATTTTGTACTGATCCTTTTCAACGCTTCTATATTATATAATGCCTATTCTTATTAAAACACTCTTTTCTCAGCTTGTCAACCGCAACAGCCTCGAAAACAAGAATCCTTTCACAAAATTCTTATTCCTTATCCGCAGAAGATTCCTCATTCAAAGATGCTTCCTCAGCTTCAGCCACCGATGCAGATTCAGAATCAGATTCAGCAGCTGCACCGTTACTCTCTACAGCCACATCTGCATTCCTGGCAGAAGACTCCGCATTGTCAGACTCCTGCTCCTCCTCTGCCTTATCAACGATTGCGACCTTAGCCACACGCTCCGCATCACCGACATGAATCAGCTTGACGCCCTGCGTATTACGCAAATAGATACCGATATTTTCCACCGCAATACGAATAATAATACCGCTGTCCGTCATAATCATGACATCCTCATCACCGTTCACTGCACGAACCGAAACAAGCTGTCCTGTTTTCTCTGTAATATTGATTGTCTTAACACCCTTCGTACCACGATTCGTCAAACGATACTCACTGATTGCGGTACGCTTGCCATAACCGTTTTCACTCACCGACAACAAGGTAGAACCCTCAACACTTGTAGCCGCACCGACAACATAAGAGCCATCAACATTAAAGCCCTTGACACCCGAAGCATTACGTCCCATCACACGAACATCCTGCTCATTGAAACGCACTGCCTTACCGTTCGCCGCAGCGATAATAATATCATCATTACCCGTCGTCTGCTTCACCCCGAGCAATTCATCATCCTCACGCAGAGTAATCGCAATTTTACCGTTCTGACGAATCGAATTAAACTCCGCCATTTCCACACGCTTCACGATACCCTTCTTAGTGACAAAGAACAAATAAGACGCAGTCGACTCCCGTTCCACAGGAACCAAGGCCTCGACCTTTTCATCCTTATCCAAATTCAACAGATTCACCACCGGCAAACCCTTCGCCGTACGAGAAGCATTCGGAATATGGAAGCCCTTCATTCGATACACCTTACCGAAATTCGTAAACAGCAACAAATGATCATGAGTAGACATCGTAATCATCAATTCAATAATATCATCCTCATTCATCGTCATACCCTTGATACCGCGACCGCCGCGATTCTGTGTACGATACGTATCAATCGGGATACGCTTGATATAACCGTTGGTAGTCATCGTAATAACGACATCCTCCTGCGGAATCAAATCCTCATCCTGCATATCGATTTCCGCATCACTGATCTCCGTACGGCGCTCATCACCGAAACGATTCTTGACCTCCGTCAGTTCCTCACGAATAATATCCAACACACGACTGTGGTTAGCCAAAATATCACGCAGATCCGCAATCGTGACCATCAGTTCCTGATACTCATTTTCAATCTTATCACGCTCTAAACCTGTTAAACGCTTCAAACGCATCTCCAAAATCGCATTCGCCTGAATCTCACTCAACGAGAACTTCTCCATCAATGTCGCACGCGCAATCGCATCCGTATCACTGCTTCGAATAATATGAATGATTTCATCGATATGATCCAACGCAATTCTCAGACCCTCTAAGATATGCGCACGATCCTCCGCCTTCTTCAAATCAAACTTAGTCCTTCTCACCGTAACATCAATCTGATGATCGACATAATAAGAAAGAACCTCTTTTAAATTCATCAGCTTAGGCGCACCGTTATGCAGCGCCAACATATTCACACCGAAGCTTGTCTGCAGCGCCGTAGTACGATACAGCTGATTCAACACAACATCCGGCTGTACATCCTTACGCAGCTCAACAATAATACGAATACCGTCACGATTACTGTCATCATTCAAATACGTAATACCGTCAATGACCTTGTCCCTTACCAAATCAGCGATTTTAGAAATTAAATTCGCCTTATTCACCTGATAAGGAATTTCATAAAAGACGATACGCACCTTACCGTTATCCATATCCTCAAGCTTATGCTTCGCACGCATCACAACAGCACCGCGTCCTGTTTCATACGCCTGCTTGATACCGGCACGACCTAAAATCATCGCACCTGTTGGGAAATCAGGACCCTTGATATAATTATCCATCAGCTCCATGATCGTAATATCCGGATTATCCATGACCGCCAAAACCGCATCAATCGTCTCCGATAAATTATGAGGCGGAATATTCGTAGCCATACCGACCGCTATACCGACACTTCCGTTCACCAGTAAATTCGGGAAACGCGCCGGCAGAACGCGCGGTTCTACCTCCTCATTATCATAGTTAGGATCGAAATCAACCGTATCCTTATTAATATCCTTCATCATCTCCATGGCAATCTTAGCCATACGAGCTTCCGTATAACGCATCGCCGCAGCGCCGTCACCGTCCATAGAACCGAAGTTACCATGCCCCTGAACAAGCATATAGCGATAAGAGAAATCCTGCGCCATACGCACCATCGCATCATACACCGCCGTATCACCGTGCGGATGATACTTACCGATAACCTCACCGACAATACGCGCCGATTTCTTAAACGGCTTACCCGCCACAATACCCAAATCATTCATCGCATACAAAATACGACGATGAACCGGCTTCAAACCATCTCTTACATCAGGCAATGCACGCTGAACAATAACGGACATTGAATAATCAAGAAACGATTCACGCATTGTTTTCGATATATCAACTATTTCCAAACGCTCTTCATCTTGAAACATAATTCAACCTCCTTTATTAAATATCCAAATTCGCATAAATTGCATTTTCCTGAATAAAATTACGTCTCGGTTCAACTTCCTCACCCATCAGCATTTCAAATACGCTGTCAGCCTCCATCGCATCCTCGATCGAAACCTGCTTCATCATACGAACCTCAGGATCCATCGTCGTTTCCCAAAGCTGTTCGGGATTCATCTCACCCAAGCCCTTATATCGCTGAATATTGATATTAGAGGTATCTCCGTACTCCTTGATGACCTCATCTCTCTCCTCCTCACGATAGACATAAGTAACCTTATTGCCCTTCGCAATTTTAAACAGCGGAGGCTGAGCGATATACACATAGCCGCCCTCAATCACCGGTCTTAAGAAGCGATAAAAGAATGTCATAAGCAAAGTACAAATATGTGCACCGTCGACATCGGCATCGGTCATGATAATGATCTTATGATAACGAAGCTTAGAAACATCCATTTCATCGCCGATACCGCAACCGAAAGCAGTAATCATCGAACGAATTTCCGCATTCTCAAAAATACGATGCAGTCTTGCCTTTTCAACATTCAATATTTTACCGCGCAGCGGCAAGATTGCCTGATACTTGGAATTACGACCCATCTTCGCGGAACCGCCGGCGGAATCACCCTCGACGATATAGATTTCACAAGCAGAAGCATCCTTTGACGAACAATCTGCAAGCTTGCCCGGAAGCGAAGTGATTTCCAACGCATTCTTTCTGCGCGTCAGCTCACGTGCCTTTTTCGCCGCAAGACGTGCCTTAGAAGCAAGAATCGCTTTATCAACGATTGACTTGGCAGTATCCGGATTTTCTAAAAAGAAACGCTCCAGCTGAGCTCCCAAGATGCCCGAAACGATCTTACGCACCTCACTGTTGCCGAGCTTTGTCTTTGTCTGTCCTTCATATTGCGGATCGGGATGCTTGATTGAAATGATCGCCGTCAATCCCTCTCTCACATCATCACCCGAAAGCGTCTCCTCTTTTTTGATTGCGCCGCTTTCCTTCGCATAATTATTTACGACACGCGTAAGTGCCAAACGGAAGCCGTCCTCATGGGTACCGCCCTCCTGTGTATTGATATTATTACAGAAGGAATAAATATTCGGCATAAAGCCGTCATTATACTGCATTGCGATTTCAGCTAAAATGCCTTCCTCAATGCCTTCTACATAAACGACTTCCTCATGAACAAGATTCTTGTTGTGATTCAAGAAGTTTACATATTCAATAATACCGCCTTCATACTTATATTCCTCGATGCGTGTTTCCTCACCGCGCTCATCACTCAACACGATGCGGATATTCTTATTCAAGAAAGCAAGCTGTCGGATACGAGTATTCAATGTATCAAAATCATACACCTGTGTTTCCTGAAAAATCTGCGGATCGGCCTTAAAGCGAACGATTGAGCCGTGCTTATCAGTTTCCCCGATCACCTTTAGGGAACCGGTAGGCTTCCCACCGTTCTCAAAACGTAAGAAATACTCCTTGCCGTCCTGATGAACATTGACCTCTAACCACTCAGACAACGCATTTACGACACTGGCACCGACACCGTGCAGACCGCCCGATACCTTATATGCACCGCCGCCGAATTTACCGCCGGCATGTAAAACGGTAAAAATCGTTTCCACAGTAGATACACCGGTTTTCTTATGAACACCGACCGGCATACCGCGTCCGTTATCCTCAACTCGAATAATATTATCCTTTTCGATCGTTACATAAATATCACTCGCAAAGCCGGCCAATGCCTCATCAATCGAGTTATCGACAATTTCCCAAACGAGATGATGAAGACCTCGACCGCTCGTACTTCCGATATACATACCCGGACGTTTTCTGACCGCCTCTAAACCCTCTAATACCTGTATATCATCAGCCGTATAAGAATGATCGACCTTTTCCAAATCTGCTTCCTGTTCCTTCAGGTACTCTAAATTTTCATCCATCTTGCGTCCTCCTTTATCTCATTAAGGAAAGCTCGCCCTGCTTCACCTTCCAAACGATATAGCTTCGATCCCTCAGCCGCGGTATTTCTCTGACATCGGTGGTCGATATAAATATCTGAACCTCCTTCGGCAGAGAACACAGCAGCATGCCTCGTCTGTTTTCATCTAATTCCGAAAACACATCATCTAACAACAGCACTGGATATTCACCGGTCAAATCATGAATCATATGAACGATTCCGACCTTCAGTGCCAATAAAACACTGCGCTTTTGACCTTGTGAGGCATATGCCGATAATTGATTTCCGTTAATCAAAAACATAAAATCCTCTTTATGAATCCCGACCGTGGTCTGTTTCAAAAAACAATCGCGTTCTCGATTCTTTTCATATTTTTTTCGTAGGCCTTCCTTCAACTCATCAATATCATCGCTGTACGCAACACAACTGTGATACTGAACCTCAAGTTTTGTATGATCTGCCGAAAGCTTTTCATAAAATTCCTTACAATGTGCCAATAAATCCTGTAAGAAACGCTGTCTTTGAAGCATGATAACGACCTGCTTATCAATTAACTGTTCATCCAGTATATTCAGATAAGTGAAATCAATCGTATTCTGTTTCAATGCCGCATTGCGTTCCTTCAACAGCTTCCCGACTTCATTTAACACTCTTGTATACGATTTTGACAGCTTAGACAGCTCCATATCGATAAATCTTCTTCTGATGCGCGGAGAAGCCTGAAACAGCGTCATATCATCGGGACAAAACAACACTGCATTAAATTCTCCGATAAAATCACTTACCCGCTTCATTGCCGTTTGATACAAAAAGAGATTTTTTCCCTGTTCGTTTAACGCAACCCTCAGCTCCATCAGCTTTTGTTTTCGCTCAACGGATGCTTTGATTACGAACGCTTCCTTTCCCTCTTGTATCAAATTTTGATCGTCATGACAGCGATGCGATCTTGTGGTTGAAAGATAAGATACTGCCTCCAACAGATTTGTTTTTCCCTGTGCATTATTGCCGACCAGTAAATGGATACCGGCATCAAAGCTCAGGTCGATGGATTCATAATTGCGGAAATTTCGTAAGCTGAGCCTTCGTAAAATCATAGGATATGAAAGACATTGCCTTCGATTACAACTTCATCATCGGCACGCAGCTTTCTGCCGCGACGATTTTCTTTTTCATCGTTTACCGTAATTGACAGCTCCTTTAGCGCAAGCTTTGCCTCGCCGCCGGAGGAAATAAAATCGGTAAGCTTTAAAAATTGTCCTAATGTAATGTAGTCTCCGTCTATTTTTATATCCATCACAAGCCTTCTTTCATACCATATTATTATAACATATTTTCCGCTTTTTTGGGTGATTTTAAGCGATATTTCGGCACTTTTTTCGTGTGAATCGGATGGCCGACTGTACTTTTATCTATCATCTTATAAGGAATTAATTGTTTGTATTACTGTCGTAAAATTCGACATTATATATACATTTTTTATGATACGATAAAAATGTTGATTCGATCGCCGGTGAAAGATAGGAATGAAAGGGCAGTAAACAAAATACTACAGATTTCGTTCTGTTTCTTTCTATTTCGACACATTTCGTCAATATACAAGAAAATACTACAGCAGAAAGCTACATAATCCTCTAAAATATTATATATTTCGCTCTTATTCTTGTATAATCGCCTTTATTCTTGTTTATTCGACATGATTCGATATTTTTCTTAAAGGAATATAAATATAAAAGATCGGGGTATGTGTTCCGACCTTATTATATTATTTTTTTGTCACATATTTTTGTTTCTTACTGTTTGGTTTATCAGGTAATGTCATGAGTAGTTTTCCTTTGTTTAGTAATGGTTTTAAATATATCATTCTGAAGCTTTTTCTATCCTTCAGACCTAAATAAGTCATAATTTCATTTTTACTCCTTGGTAATTCACAATAATCCAAGATATTCTTTTATCTATCTTGGGGGGTATCTTGAGGGGTAACTTGGGGGGTATCTTGGGGGGAGAGAATATTTTACCCCCCAAGATGAGCTTAACCTTAAACCATACCTATTTGATCTCCTGCCCTGCTTTCAATAATTCCGCTATCTTCCCCATTTGAAGCTGTGCACTGTAGTATTTCAAAAGTGCTCTGTTTAACAAATACAGCATAATAAACACCCCGGCGAAAATAAGTAAAACCGCATTCCTTTCCATACCGTAACAAACCATATTTGCTCCTACTGCCAAAGCAGTTACCGCAAGCACAGAGCGATTATATATCCTTTGATAGCTGTTCCTTACCGTCTCACACGCAATTCCGTCATTCACCAATGTGATATTTGAAATCAAATGATACTTCCAATGATTCCTTTGAACAAAATAAACAGCCGCTGCATAAAACAAAAGCACGATACCGATCAACAGCCACAAAACAACATCCTCGCTCACTCCCTGCTTAGCCATTTCATATTTATCACTCAGCATCGGATGAAATACCGTGATTCCCTGTCTATCCTTTTCTGCATATAATTGTTCGATAGACTGTGAAGCTGCCTGTATCTCATAATACTGTGTACTGATATCCTCAAAATGTTCAATCCGCTTCTTTAAATCATCTGCATCATAATACGCCGTCGCTCTTGTATGCGCATCTCTTTCCTCAATGATATCGATAATGTGAAACGGCACTTGTTTTTTATAAATACCGTCTGAATACTCTAAATAAAATGTTTTGCCGATCAGTTCACTTTGCTTCAATTCCCATCGTTTCTCAAAGAATTGCGCTGTATTTTGATTAATTATGATACCGCCGTCCTTTAATCTTTCAAAATCATTCTTTCGATGGCTCGGCATTGCGTGAATCGGAAATGTATTCGTACCCGTATCATAATCTAAAAAGCTCATGACCGATGCAGAATCCTTCATTGTGCGATTATAATTATTATCCTTTACATATAAATATTCCTCTTGATATAAATCATGATAGACTTTCCATTGATATCGATTGATATTTATCATCAGCATCATAAGAATCATAATCGAAAACAAACAATAGATAAGCATCATTTTTCTGCTTTGTCGCTTTAATATTCTTTTCATAACGGAATCAATATTGACTTTCTGACTGTCGGCTTCTGTGTCATTCTTTGTATGCACTAAGCCTTTTTGTTCCGTATGCACAAGCAGCTTCCCTTGTTTTATCTCCAAAAGTGTTGTTTTTTCCCTGTCAATCAGCGAAAGATCATGAGATACTACAATCACGATCGCCGTTTTTGCCTTTTCATACAATAAATTCATTACTGAGCGTGCCGCTTCTTTATCAAGTGCTGAGGTAGGCTCATCAAATAAGTAGATATCGGCGCTTCGACATAATGCCTTAACGACCATGATACGCTGTTTCTGTCCTTTTGATAATTCATTCGGGTATTGATTCATTAAATGATTGACTTTTAATATTCTCATAGTATCGTAAGGATCGACAAAATCATTCGGATAAAAGGATTTACATTCACTTAAATTATCCGCTACGCTCATCCCTTCCAATAACTCATAATTTTGTAAAGCATAGACAATGTTGTCAGTTTCTGTTTCAATCACACCGCTGTCGCATGCTTCATATCCACATAAAATATTTAAAAGCGTTGATTTACCGATTCCGCTTTTACCGTAAATCACATACATTCCGTTTTCACTGAAATCATAGCTGATACGATCTAAAATAACTCTGTCTTGATAGCTTTTACTGATTTCTGTCAGCTTACATTTCATAATCTTACCCTCTTGTTAAATATTTTAAATACAGCATCATTCCTAATTCATATACGATTATGACAAAGAGTAAGCTGTAAATATAATGTTTGATCGACCAATCCAATATCGTGCGATTGAACAACAGTAATGCGATTTGATTTAAGGCAGGAATCATCCCTATCAACATGAGGAAGGATAACACACCGGCACAGATACATACAAATAAATTCACGAAACACTCTATTTTTATCGGTGAATAAGCACATTGTTTCATGATATGCGCTTCCTTAATGAGCTGTTTTTTAAAGAAAAAGCGCTGTAGCAGAATAAACAACAAACAAATAACAAGCAACACAAGAATCAGCTTTTTCATCAAGCTTTGATCCTGATTGATTTTCCCGCTCCACTCGACATAAACATTATTTTCACCGTTAAAAATATGATAGCTGTCGTTTACCAAAGGGCTATTTACATTTAAATCATCTAATACTGACTGCGTATCTTTGGACGGATCGATTAAAAACTTCTCACCATGTACCTTTAGCTTATTCACATCATAGTGATAAATATCCGCTAATGTGCTTTGAAATCCGTTTCGTTTGAAATACATCCGATTTTCGAACATATTTTCATAGGATGTGATACCGGAAATTGTTACATGAAGGTATAAATCCTTGTTTCCCCAATCGTCAGGCAGTTTTTCCATCAAACCTTCATGGCCGGTATAAAAGGTAAGCTGTGTACCGATAAGCTGATTTAAGCTGTCATATCCGTATATTTTCTGTAATGCCTGCGCTAAATCATCAGCGATAATGACTTCGGTATTTTTTTCGGGATATTTTCCGACAATCAGCGGCAGCTTATCCGGTTGAACCAATTCATAGGGAAATACCCTCGGTGTTTCATTCAATTCCTCTAATTGATATCTTAATCCTTTTATATCAACATAATTAGCTTCAGGATTCACAAAATTAGCGATTGTTTCTTCACCGTCAACATATTCTATCGTTTGAAACACATCATAATAAGAATAAAAGGTCCTTTTTAGTTGATCTACGGCACTGATTTGCTTACCCGCAGCTACGTCTTTCTCTAATTGTTCCATACTTTCATAATCAAACACATTATAGATGCCGGAGTCCCACTCTAACGCATAAGCAATAATATCGTTGTTTTTCTCAATAACTTTATTCATATCATGTAATGTAAATAAATCGTACTTCTCACAGTGTTTATCAATATAATTACTGTTTTTAGCGGGAGTTGATTCACAGACATTTGGAAAAGTATAAATAAGATTCGTACTGTAATTCCATACATTATGCCTTTGTTTTTCACCGCCGGAATCATTGTAGTAAAACCCGGTATAAGCCGCAAAGCTGAACATAATCAACAGGATGATACTGACAAGAAAGCTGAGCTTATGTGCCTTCAAATACAAAAGACTCATTTTCAAGTTGTTCTCCTTTATTTGAACAGATTTCTTTTTCTTTTCCGCTTCTTGTTTCACCGCTTGACTTTCATGATTCTGTTTGATTAAGGTAAGCTGTTGATATTCAATCCGATATGAAATATCTGCCACATTATCAAACAATGCCTCATCATGAGTCGTTATAACAACAGTGATTTCATGACTTAATTGCTTGATCATGTCGCAAATCAAAGCAGCATTTTTTTGATCTAACGAAGCACTCGGCTCGTCCATCAGCAATAAATCAGGATGATTTAAAAGAGAACGCATAATTTGAACTCTGCGCTTTTCTCCGTTGGACAGCTTCTTGACCTTTTGATGGATCAAATTCGTCATATCGAATTTTTTTAATAACTCATTGATCTCATTATGATTCGAAGTCGCAAACAACAGATTATCATAGACAGATAAATTTTCAAACAATTCAATCTCTTGAAATAAATATTCTACTTTTTTATCGTTCTCCACTGTTCCCTCATAATCCTTATCGATACCGGCAATTAATTCAAACAATGTAGTCTTACCGCTTCCGCTCTCTCCGTAAATTGTAATACAGCCGTGATTCGGTAATTCTAAGTTTAAATTCTGAAACACAACGACAGTATTATTTTTATTATGATACGTCTTATTGATATTACATAGTTTCATAAAGGCCTTAGCCCCCTCTCATGATAAAAAATACATAGCGTACTTCAAGCTGCAGGTATTATCATTCGATATGATTTGAAGTACCTAAAGTAAACGGTAAACGCTTTCATACTACTATTTTAACATATTATATCGGTAAATCAATTTAAAACGAATAATTATAGACCGTTTCAAATCCCCCCGCATACAATAAAACCACCAGTTGAACTGGTGGTTTTCACTACGCCTATAAGGCTCCTTT
>CANSQL010000029.1 GCA_947649125.1 uncultured Erysipelotrichaceae bacterium
GTTCATCCTCATCGGTATAAGAAAAGCCCGTGCTTGTCTGTGTCTTATTCCCTGCAGCACTTCCGGTAGCTCCGTCCGTATATAAGGATTCTGCCGTTCGCTTCCCGCTCGAAACCTCTCCGCTTATCCAAGTGCCGTTTGTACCGTGCACGACCGGATCATGTCCGATTTTATCAATCGTAACGCGGAAATCCGCATCTCCGCTGTCGTTCCCCTCGTATTCTCCTCTGATTGCGATTCTGTTTAATCCCTCAACAAGCGTTAACAAGAATTTTTCACTACGGTAATAAGTACCTTCACCTTTAGAAGCCGCATTCCCGCTGCTGAACGTACCGATATATTGATTCGTTACGTTTTTATTCGTCAGCTTAACGATATCTGACACAATCGGAATACTTCCGCCCTTAATCGTATAATGCTCCGACAATTCATAAACTGCGGTTCCTTTGATCGGATCATAGCTTTTACGTGTCAAAGTATAATAAAACTTATAACGGGCACCGCTGGATTCCGATACACCTCCGCCGTCATTCGCATAAAAATTTTCAGGCGGTACTGCTGCCCTTGTCGTTTGAAAATCAACCGTTACCAAATACGCACATAATACACAAATCATAATAACGACCAATTTAAACATCCTGATATGTTTCTTAATTAATTGCTTCATTTCCTTCATCTCCTTCCTGAAAAGCAAATACCTGTTTTTTTCTTACGGCGGTGCTTTGTTTAATGACATGCCATCATCTCCTTTTCTTGCCTTAGGCTGATATAAAAACACCGGCCCTAATTTACCTATACACGCTGAATTTCAAAAACACAAAAAATTTCTAAACTTTTTTATTTTTTTATCTGTGATAGGGCAACAGCGAATAAAGCCCCCTGAATAAACCTACTTATAAACACGGCTGATACACTGTTTTCACAAGGAAAAATAAGAATAAAAGAAAAAACGATAAGCTTTTTTCACTTATCGGATAATTTCGTAACCTAATACAATCTGTCCATAAATTATGATAAAAAATCGATGCAGCCTGCCGCTTAAGAAATATAAATACATAAAAAAGTGATGAAGCATTGTCATCACTCATCTCAATTTCATATTACATTCACGACTGTAAATCGCTGTTTATATAATAAACTATATCGAACCAAGCCTAGCTGTTAGGATCATGCAGGCTCTCAAGCTGTGAAGGATTAATAAACTCAGGATTCGGTTTATCAAAATAATTTCCTGAATTATAAGAAAACGCATTCGGTGAATCATAGCCTAAACCAAAATCCTTTATTTCATTCGGTTCGCTGCATGTATGCAGGATGCCTTTCAACAGCTTCACGTTTTCTTTCTTGCCCGTAATGATATAATCAAAGACCTTATGTGCTCCCTGATCCTCTATCTTTGCGCATAACTCCTGATACAGACGTATCTGTCGTTCCTCATCCTCTAAATGAAACATGGTTGCCGCAGTAATATCATTATTGACATGCTCCTGTTCCATCGGCTTGATCGGATTTTTTTCCTTTAAGGGCTCAATCATTTCATGAGCAGGTGTATCGTCATTATCCTCATCATAATAACGATCATCACTTCCGTGCATGAGATGCAAAAGCTTTGCCATAAGCTCCATATGAGTAATTTCCTTTACTCCCATCTGCATATACATAAACCGAAAATCATCGTTATTGATCATAAAGCTGTCACGAATATATGCCATCGCACTCATTAAGCCTAAGCGTGTTCCCTGAAATTCACGATCAAGCAGTAAATAGCTTTTAAAATCCGGGCGATCGATCGTTACATCAATGGGCAGGCTGTTTTCATATGTTATCATTGTATCACTCCTATAGCTTAAGTATGGTTTTGCGAAAGAGCGGTTATACATAGATTCTGTTTCCGTATAAATCACAACGCTGTATGAAGCAATCAATAAATATGAGAATTTTAAAAAGCTTTTTATATAGCCATGTACTGTTTGAAGGATTTAATTATCCTCTGCCGCCTGTAAGATTTCAGATACAGCATACAGCGGCAAATCAATTAATTTATCTGTTTTTTTATAATCTGCCATCGATAAGCGTAATGCAGTCTGCGGATTAAATTTATCAATATAGGTTTTCAGACTCTTTGCCTTTAAATTGATTTCCGCTTTAACCTCTAACGGAATAATTGCGTTTCCTAAATCAAGGATAAAATCAACCTCACAAGAACCGCGATCATTGGTATAGTAATAGGTTTGAATATCCGCTGTTGCCTTTAGCTGTTGGCAAACATATTGTTCACTCAGGGCACCTTTAAATTCCGTAAATAAATCATTGCCGTTTAACAACGTGCGCTGATGCAGATTACTCATACAGCCAAGCAAACCGATATCCACAAGAAACAGCTTAAAAGCACGCCAATCCTCATATGCTTTCAACGGAAAGCCTACCGAATTCACTCTTGTCAGCTTATGAACCAATCCGCAATCACTCAGCCACATAAGCGCTGCTTCAAAGTCCTTGGAGCGTGCTCCGTCTCTTATAATCCCGTAAATAAACTTTTTATTTTCTTTTGCGAGTTGAGCCGGTATACTGTTCCATATCATACGAATTTTCGGCACGATTTCATATGGCGCATGCTTAGAGAAATCTTGTTCATATGCGGAAAGAATTCGTTTCTGTATTTCTCTTACCGCTTGGAAATCCTTTGTTTCACTGAAGCACTGAACTGCCTCCGGCATACCGCCGACAAAATAATATTGTTTCAGAGCATTCACATAAATGTGCTTAAAGGCATTGATCAATGAATAATCCTGTTGTGCCAAAAGCTTACAGAAGCGCTCCCCTTCCGTTGCGTGTAAAAACTCATAAAATGATAAAGGATAGAGCTTTAAAAACTCTACCTTACCGACAGGGAAAGAGGTGCCCTCATGCAACGCAATCCCCAACAATGAACCGGCGCATATGATATGATACTGCGGTGCATCTTCACAAAAGTATTTCAGGGAAGCCAGTGCCCTCGGTACCTCTTGTATTTCATCAAAGATGATCAAAGTGCTATCGGAATCAATTTTTTTACCTGTATATAATTCAATTCCCGTAATTAAACGCTCAACCTTTAAATCGGCTTCAAAAAGAGCTTTCATATCAGGATTGGAATCAAAATTAATGTATACACGCTCAGAATAAGCCTGTTTGCCGAATTCTTTCATCAGCCATGTTTTTCCGACCTGTCTTGCGCCTTCAATTATCAACGGTTTGTGAGCTTTACGCTCTTTCCATTCATACAGCTTTTCAATAGCACTTCGATACATACGCCTGCCTCCCTGCTTATTTATATGCTTAGGATACCACACCGATACAAAAATTACAACGAAAAAGTGTGATATACCAACACTTTTTACGACGAATAAATGTAATGACACTACACTTTTTACGACGAATATCAGTTTGCTTGATATTAAAACGAAGTTCAACCCTTTCCTCGTCCTATCCGAACGAAAAAATCAATAGCACTTTCGAAAGCGAGATGATATAATAAAACAGCATTCATAATCAAGCAGCTTCATGGATTATGAATGAACAAACAACATTAAATAACGCCAATTCGGCATAGAGAGGAATACAATATGAAGGATATTACAATCGGCATTACCCACAAAGAAACAAGGAAGGTCAGTGAAGACCTGTCGGCAAAGGCAGTCGGCTCCGGTGAGGTAGCGGTTTATGCGACTCCGATGATGATTGCCTTAATGGAAAACAGCGCCGCTATGCTTTTGAAGCAATTCTTATCAGAGGAAGAAACAAGTGTCGGCACAATGATAAATACTACGCATGAGGCCGCAACTCCGTGCGGTATGACAGTAAGCGCCGAAGCAGAAATCATTAAACAGGAAGGACGTAAAATCACCTTTCAGATTACTGCTGTTGATGAAGCTGGAATTATCGGACAAGCAATTCATGAACGTGTCGTTGTCAATAAAGCAAAGTTTGAAGCAAGAGCACAGGCTAAGCTAAACGGCTCCGTATAAGGAAATCAAGCCAAGCTTCAATAAGCAATTCTCTGCATATAGAATCTATGCGGCAATAACCGTTAAAAGTAAGGTTTCAGTGATGATTCACCGATCAACAGGCGATTCATCACTTTTATTATAGAAAAAAAGAGAAAGAATTGAATTGTTTCACCGACAGAAGCACCGATAAAAAAAGAAGTATGATATAATGATTAGAAGATACATCATCATTCAGACAGGAGTTGATTTTAATTGAAAATCGTTACTTACGGAAACAAGGAAAAAGAGAAAATATTATTACTGCATCCCATGTTCACAAGTGCTGAATTTTTTGATTTTGTGATTGAAAGCTTAAGCAAACAATATTATTTAATTATTCCGACATACAGCGGTCATTATGAAAATTCGCATTATATCTCAACAGAACATGAGGAAAAAGCCATTAATCAATTTCTGAAAGAAAACAACATTGATCGATTAAAGGCAATTATAGGATTCTCATTAGGCGGTAATATCGCATTTCATTATTTCTGTAATAATCAAGATAAAGTTGATCAAGTAATCGCAGACAGCGCACCGATCTTTAATTTTCCAAGTATCATCATAAAATATTTTTTTAATAAATATAAAAAATGCCTGCTTACTATCAAAAAACATCCGGAAAATACAGTCAAGGAATTAAATAAGTGTTTTAACGGTATGGGAGAAGCACAACAATATATTGCCCCGACAGTCTCGATAGAAAGCTTATCGAATTTGGTAAAGAGCTGTTTCGCTGTTGAAACACCGAAATTAGATATTGCTTCACAAAAGAAAATAACATTTGTATACGGAACAAAGGATATCGCAAGACTTTGTTTGCCGAGAATCAAGAAATATAAAAACAGTGAATTTATCATAATCGAATCCCAAGGTCATTGCGGTTATTTCAGAGAAAATACAGAGGAATATATAAAGAGGTTGATAAGATAAATTACCGTCCCCTATTGACTATGTAAATAACTTTATTGACCTTAAGATCACTTTCCGTATTTAAGAAAAAGTTTAGAATGCTTCAGCCTGACAGGACTTTCAGTAAGGATTATTGCCCGTAACAAAAGCGTCTGTATTCCATAATAAATAAACAGCCTGTTAAAAAGCCCTCTGACAACCATCACTCCAACATGCGGTACTGCGCAATCAGTGCCTCAATAATAATTCTTTGGTCATCAGTCAATCGATCCAATGAAATAAAATCCTTGATTTCATCATCATTCAACAGATAATCAATTGACAGCCCGCTCAGCTTTGAAATTCCGATCAAATGAAGCGTGGAAGGCTTTCCTGTCCCAAGCTCCCAATTATTGATCGATGAACGAGATACACCTAACATATTGCCGAATTCCTCTTGACTCGCATGCAGCAGTTCCTTACGCGCATACTTGATTTTATCGGCCGTCATGAACACTTTTCCTTTGATTCATACTCAAAAAGCTTTGATACACCTCATTCACAAGCCGTCTTTGTTTCGTATCAAGACCGCTGATATCCAGCATTTCACTCTTCTTCCCCAATAAAATTTCATCGGCACTTAAGCCTGTATACTTCATCAGCTTCGACAGTTCACACAAATCGGGTACAGTGTATCCCATCTCCCAATTATGAACCGTCATCAAAGGAATTTTTAACTTCGCCGCCAATTCGCTAGGCTCCATCCCTAAAAAAGAACAAACGCTTATTTTGTGCATTTCTATCCCTCCTATTAACCATATCCATTGTAAAACTTTGTCGAATTTTCGTCATAATCGCTGTATCGATTCGCTGACTATTTTAATCATTTCACTTATTGTTTTGATTATTATTGCTAAATCGGACATTAATTTCATAAGATGAGTATAATATCCCCTTTTTATTTTACAATTTGTGTTATGATATGCATGAACACCAACAATAATTTGATTTTAAAAAGAAAAAGTAATATATTTACAGCCGATTAAAAAGTCATTTTCTCAGATACGATATGAGCTTAAATACACGGAATACAAAATAAAAAACAGATAGGTTCAAACACATAACAGTCCTTATCCTATTCATAAACAATCACAAAGAAAGGAAAGAAAACACGTGTGCTGTAAGGAATTGACATGGATATATTCCCGAAATGAAGATCATCGCTTATATATTCAGCGAGTGAAGCGCTATGCCATACAGAAGGAGTTAAGAATTATCGGAATAACAGACGGCAATATTGCGCACTTGATGAAAACGATCTGTCCCGATGTGAATTATCTGTTGATCGATCGCGGTGAAGTGCTGAGTATGAGCGAACAGCGAGTATTGGCCTGCTTTTGCCGTCGAAAACAAATTCATATGATTGTCATATAATCGCTCAATCTTGACAATGATGATATTCCCGGCACCAAACCATATGATCGTTGATAATACCGATTGCCTCTAAATACGAATAGATGATCGTCGTACCGACAAAGCGAAAGCCGCGTTTTTTCAAATCCTTACTGATTGTATCGCTAAGCTCACTGTGTGTAGGTACTTCCCCTTGTTCATGAAAGGAATTCACGATCTGTTTGCCGTTTGTAAAATGCCAAATATAACGATCGAAGGAACCGAATTCCTTTTGAACCGCAATAAAGCATTGTGCATTCGTAACTGCGCTTTTGATTTTTAAGCGATTACGGATGATCCCTTCATTATTCAACAACTCCTGTTGCTTCGCTTCATCATAAGAAGCCACCTTTTCTACATTAAAATAATCAAATGCCTGTTGAAAGGCAGCACGTTTTTTTAATATCGTTACCCAAGAAAGTCCTGCCTGCATTCCCTCAAGAATTAACAGCTCAAACAGCTTTTGATCATTATGCTGAGGCTTGCCCCATTCATTGTCATGGTATTGCTCATTATATTCTCCCTTTGCCCAATCACAGCGCATAATTATGCCTCCTTCACTAACTCATAGCCCTTGCTTTTTACCTCATGATTGATAAAATTGATTGCTTCCTTATGACCGTGCTCTGCACAATAGCGAAGCATCAGCTCTAACAGTGCCTTTGTCTTTGGATGAATGATGACATTATCATAATTACGGATAAAGTAATTCAATGCGCTGTCATCGCGATACTGCTTCTTTTCATAGACCATGGTAGCCGCAATACGATCACACCACATTTCGATCACATAGCGAATCGGCATCTGAATCGGAACACATTCGCCCTTGGTGAATTCTGTCCAATATTCCCAATGATGCTTATTCCTGCCCTTATGATGCAGCCAAGCACCGGAATAACCGAAGCGCTCTCGTTCCACTCCGTTAGGACTGCGATAACCGCAATAATAACGAACACCGGTAATAAACTCGGTAAACGAATATTTCGACAAATCATGAAGCAGTCCCTGCTTATACAGACCGCAGGCGAAGCATAAGCGGCATACGATCCGTTTATGCTTATTAATGGTAGTAAAATGTCCCCATAGCTTAGACATAACAGCCTCCTAGCCGCTTACTGAAAGCGTAACCTCAATTTCCTTATGCAGAGCTAAGGAATAAATATATGTATGAATCACTTTATCGGGATACAGCTGATTCATTGCCCTTGTATAGGTGAGAAGCTGTTCTCGATATCGCTTTGAAAGCTCTTGTTCATCGATACCCTTATCCGTTTTAAAGTCAATGATGATGATATCATCACCGATGGCAGTGAAGTCAATAAAGCCGTGAATGATTTCATGATTTAAACAAACAGAGAACGGATATTCATGATATACCTCACGATACGTATTCGCTTTGCGATACAGTGCATTTTCATTTAAAGCCTGTAGAGCCAAAAGCTCATGAGGACTCGGTACGGGAAGCAGCGTATCATAATCGCGTTTGTCCCAGCAGCGATTCGGCAATGCTTCGATATACTTATGAAGTCGTGTACCGTAGCTCATTGCGCCCTTAGATTGAAAGGACAGCTTCGGGCGTGACATTTTTTCTGATGTCGCACTGACTACATGCCAGATCGGATCGTTTCCGGTGTAATACTGCATATCGCTTTGAATCGATACCGCTTCTGCCTGTATTTCCTTTTGCCACAGATGATCGACCTTGATCGTTCGCATCAACGCAAAGTCATTATGCGCAAGCTCACTGTGTAAAAGCCATGAGGTGTAGCCGCCGCGCTCATAAACCACAGCCGGACTAAGCTTTGATTCAAAGCTTCGCATATCCTTGATACAGTCTACAATATGAAGCTGCTGCTGCGCTCGTGTAGTCGCAACATACAAAATCCTCATTTCCTCCTCCAGCTCCTCTTTGTTTTTCTTATGCTCCATGGCGATTCGCTGTACACTTTTGCGAACCAAGCGTATATCACTGTCGACATGTGAAAGCGCAATGCCCAGTTCACTGTCGCACACGCATAAGCCTCTGAAATCCAGTGCCGACTGTTTGGAATTCGACCATAAAAACACAACGGGAAACTGCAGACCCTTAGACTGATGAATACTCATAACTCTTACAACATCATCCTCATTGCCGATCGGCATCGCTTCGCTTGTTTCCGTATTGCGAAGCTCATTGAGCTGTTGTAAGAAGGCGGAAAGATTATGCGGATGCTTTGCTTCAAAGGCAATCGCTTTGTCATACAGTAAATCTAAATTACAGCGCTCCTGTTGATTCGTATACAATGTATAATAATTCGCTTGTTCATATAACGCATTCAATACCTCACAGATAGAACAGTGCTTCAGCATTTCACGAAGCTGTTCAAATACATCCATTTTCGGATAATGATTTTCCTTCATATACGGATAATAGGAAAGCTCTTGTTTGTCCAGCTTGATATCGGCAAGGCTTTGCATATCATAATCAAATAACGGTGAGCTGATTGCCGCAATAAAATGAATTTCATCGTAAGGATCGGCCAGTGCATATAACACGGAAAGAATGATTTGTACCGCATTGGATTGATAAAAACCCGAGGAAGCATCGATGAAGCATGGGATATGCCATTCATCGAACACACGCTTCAAATCCTTTTTACGCTCATTCGCTCTGACAAGCACCGCAAAATCCTTCCAGCTGCGATTGCTTTCCTGCTTGATTTCTACGATCTTTGCGGCAATATATTCCGCTTTCCACTCATTCGCTGTTTTAATTACATCGCTTTCTTCCTTTAAAGCCTCTTGATCGAGCGCATGGAAAATAATCGGCTGACCGCCCTGTTTTTGTGCATCAATACCGATATTCACATCATCCTCTTTCGCATAACGACAGGAAAAACCGTCAAGATTCATCAATTCTTGAAACAGCTTATTATTAAAGGAAACGATTTCTTTTTTCGAACGATAATTATGTGATAAATAAATGATTTCATCCTTAATCGGATCGGCATGATCGATCAATCCCCGCATCAGCTGCGGCTTCGCATGACGAAAGCCATAGATTGACTGCTTGATATCACCGACCCGAAATACATTGTTTCCGCGGCTGATTAAGTTTACCAAATCGTTTTGAATATCATTGGAATCCTGAAATTCATCTACCATGATTTCGGTAAATAAGCTTCGATAGTGCTCGGCAATCTGTCCGTTATTATATTTCAACAGCCATAAAGCATAGTATTCCATATCATTAAAATCAATCCCGTTGCTTAAACGCTTTATTTTATTATAAGTTTCAATATATGCCTGACTCATTTCAATCAGCTTATCAATCGGTTCCTTTAAATCTTTCACATCCGAAAGCAGTTGATTCTCATCATAAAGCATCGCTATGAGTGAGTCCTCAATATTTATGACGCGCTTTCTTGTCTGTTCATAAAACAGATTGCTTTTATCGGGATTCGTCGGCGGAATCAAATGACAACAGGCAATAAAGGCTTGTTGAAAGCCGGTGTAATCAGTATCGGCAAGCAGCTCTTGAAGCTGAGGAAAGCATTCGCATTTTTTACGCATCGTTTCGTATTTCTTTGTTTCCTCGCTGTAGTCTGTTTCATACATCTGCAGTAAAGATCGGCACGCTTCCATGTATTGGTCGAGCTGTGTCGTTAAATACGCAAAAAAGTTAGTGAGAACAGGCTCTGGAAGTGCACTCAAAGTAAGCATAGGCTCACACAGCTTTCGGCAGTGCGCAAACCATTGATCCCGATCGCTCTGTGAATTTGCGGTTTCGGCAATTTGACGAATCATATTGCGTAATGCTTCATCATCCTCACTGCGTGCCGAAAACATGGCGCAAAGCTGATCAAACACAGGGTCCTGTTTTTGATACTGTTCACGCATCACCGTTTCCATTGCGCTTGCTTGGGCACTGCTCATCGCGGCTTCATCCATTACCGATTCGATTGCCTCTGCGCTTAAATCGGATAAATAATAAAATTCCTGAATGATCGATAAACAAAAGGAATGAATTGTTGAAATACGGGCACTTGGAAGTGCTGCAAGCTGTTCACTGATATATTGCTTCTCTGCTTCATCCTCGCTTTTGATATATAAGCTGTGAAGCTCTGCCGCTAAGCGTTTTTTCATTTCATTGGCAGCTGCCTCGGTAAAGGTCATTGCCAGAATATGATCGATTTTGATTCGATTGTTGATGACAAGCTCTACCAAGCGGGCAATCAAGACCGTTGTTTTACCGGCTCCCGCAGATGCCGATACAAGAACGTTTTTATCCTTGGTATAGATTGCCTTCAGTTGTTCCTCATTCCATGTCGGCATGTGCTTTCTCCTTTTCCTTTTCAAAGCCTACGATCGGCTCCTTGACCTTTACATAGCCGTGAAAACGGCAGATATCATGATACGGACAGAATGTACACGCATCGTCGCTCGGCTCACAGGCGATATCTCCGGATAAGATTTTATCTGTGATATGCGTCAGCAAGCGCATCAGCATCTCCTTCAGCTCCTCGATATCATATAATTTTGATGCCTTCAGCTCTGAATCCTTATTACATCTGACACCTTGAATATGCGTACCGTCATCGTCCATCGCCGCAATCGCTTCATTCATGACCCAGCCACGCAGTCTGCGCTCATTTTTCTGCAGGCGGCGAAAATCCGCTTTATCCATCGGGGTATAGACAACAGGTCTTCGCTTCAGCTTTCCTGCTTCACCGTTGATATTTTCCTTTTTCAAGGAGTAATAAAAGGCTCCCAGCATGCGCTTTTCCCATTTTTCATAGGCATACAGCGCATAAGCACATAACTGAAGCTGTAATCCGGCACAGAAATCTGTTTCCGACATTGTTTTCTTTGAGCTTTTATAGTCAATGATGCGCATAAAATCGTCATTGGCATCAATGCGGTCGATAAAGCCGTGCAGGCATAACTGCTGCTTGCCTAATTCCATATCCCACCAAAATTCATGCTCACAGGCAAAGGGAGATAAGGACGAATGAGCTTCCATATCACTCAGATTTTCTAAATTGCTTCGCATCGCTTCGCTTAAGCGTTTTTTCAGTCCTTCCAAGCGATCGCTTAAGAGCGGATAAATATCGCTGATTACCTGAAGCTGTTCACTGATTAATTGATTGATTTCCGTATCACTTGCCTTCGGATATTCTTTTTGATAACGACCTGCTAAGGTCTCTAATATATAATGAGACAAGGTACCGATTCTGCTTTGTGAAAACTCATAGTCAATCGGCTGCTTCAGCTTTAAGCCATAGGTCAAAAAATACGCAAAGGGACAGCGCATATATTTTTCAAAGGAAGAGATTGAGCCGTATAGCTTCTCTTGCTTCAAAAATAAGCGCTTCGCACTTTCGGCGGTGATTTCAAAGTGATTTTCTTTCTTTATATATCGATGGTAAGGCTCTTTCAAAATTGATTTTTGTTGAAGCAGCTGTTCCAGCTCCAAGGCACTTTCGTTGGCTTTGCCGTCATATCCGCCGATCGGATAGGTTACGGTAAGCTGAGGATAGGAAAACAGATAGGCTTCCAAGGCCTGCATATATTGTCGATGTCTTGCGGTGAGGGTCGGATAGGAAGCAATCAGAGCTGCATAGGCCTCGTCAAAGAAACCGTCAAGCTTCGGGAAGGCAGGGTACTTTTTCTGCGTTGCGCCGGCAAGTACACCGATTTTTCCGGGGTATAAGGGCTGCTTCAGCGTGGTGATCAATACACCGTGATAGTGCTTTTCCTGCTTTTGTTCCTGCTGCTTTGACAACAGCTGAATTAAGAAACCGATATCCTGCAGTTCATGAAAATACGGCAAGAATGCCACAAACAGATCATGCAGCTTTGTCAGCATCAATAGCTGATCGACATCGGTTTTAGCGATATTTTCACTGATGATATCACTGATGCACGTTAAAATATCATGCGGCTGCTTTGCCTTATGTAATCGTTCAAGAATCACCGCGACTGCCGATTTACATTGTCGAGCTCGCTGCTCTAAGCGCTGCAGCTGCGCAAGCTCTGTTTCGGATATGAGCTGTGAAACCTTTCCCTTCGTTTGGATATGATCGAAGGAATCCGCTGATTGTTTACCGAACAGCTTTACATAGTCAATGAATTCCTTTTGATACGGTGCGCTGATCGCATTTGTCTGTAACAGCTCAATGATCGACTGCATATCGGGCTTAAGCAAATATTGTAACAGCGCCTGTGCCTTTTGGGCAACGATACTGGGCAGTGCCTGCTTTAACAGGGTAAAGGGAATTCGATAGCGCTCAAAGACCTGTTGAAACAGCAGTGCATAGGATTCATCACACATCGTGATTTGGATATCCTGTGCACTTAAGTGCTCCTGTATGATCCACTGGGCAATATATTCACATTCCTTACGCTTATTCAAGGCATGGATGTAATGGGTTTTCGGCTGATAAGTCGGGAAAGCGTAAGCGGTTGCGCCAAGCTTCTTTAAACGCTCGATTCGTATCTCATCGTCAGCGCTTGATATCAGGCTGATAATCTGTACATATGATAAATCCTGATGGGACAGCTTCTCCCATGCCTGATTTTCATTGTCCTGTGCCGTAGGAATCGGAATCAACAGGGACAGAATTTGCTTCAGCTCCTTCTGTGCTTCATTTTCCGTCGGCAGTTCATCGACAGAGATATGATACAGCTTCATCGCTTCGATAAACTGATGACATTGTTCAAGAAAGTCTAATGATAAAAGGATATTTTGATACAGCTTGGCCGAATAGCTACGCAAAGCATCGCGATATTTCAGAATTACATCGACGGTATCGATTTCCTCAGACAGCTCTCGTTTCAGAAAAGCAGAAAGAGTGATGATAGTGACAGAAGACAGCTGTTGATGATTTTGGGCAAGCATAATACGCAGCTGATCGTGAATATGTGACGGTGCGATTAAGACCGTGGCTTGTTGATGACTCATTCGCTTCTCTCCTTTATAAATATTAATCATATTATAGCGTTTTTTTAGGTGTTAGACAAATGGTTTCTATTGGGAATTTCGATTCATCTTACACAGGCAGGGAAAGCATGAAAAAACTGTCCGAGTTCACTTTCGAACAGCTTATGAGGTTACCGCGCTATATGGATGCAGATAGTTCGCACTCATTTACAGTAAGCGTACTGTTTATCGAAGCTTTCATTTATCATCAATGAATCACCTGATAGCGCAGTCTTAAATAGGAATTTTCCAACACGATACATTCCTGTAATTTCAATACACCAAGCTGTGACAATTCACTTTCCGACATCAAGGATTTTCCGTCAATCAATGTTGATGTTTCCCTGCCGCCGATCAGTACGGGAGCTACAACTATATCAACATAATCAATCAGCTTTTCGCGTAAAAATACACCGTTTAGCGTACCGCCGGTTTGAATTGTTATTCTTTCACAGCCGTATTCTGTTTTCAGTTCTGTAAGCACTTGTTTCAAGGACAGCTTATCTTGATACAGGATATGAAGATTTTCGGCTTCTGTTTCAAATGCCGGATGATTTTTATTCGATGTCACTAACACAAATTGTTTTGATCGTGCACAGAAATATTGAATACCGTGCTTCGTTAAATGGGTATTATCGATAATGACAAAGGAAACAGGTGTTTTATGCGGCATTTCCATCGTATTCACACCGAGCTTGGCTTGTACACGTCCTGAATTCAACGACCATAGATCGGTCGTTTGTTCAATTTCATAGTATTGATGCAGTCCTTCCTTTACTCCTGTGATATTGGGAAGGTCCTTATCCACATCTAAGTCATCTGATGCACCAGTACTGATTTTACCGTCAACAGACATCAGCATAAATAATGTTGTAATCGCTCTGTCCATGTTAATTCTCCTTAATATTTTATTTCTTCTCTATTATACAGGAAGCTGATATCTTGTAAAGCGAAAAGCTGAAGAAGGGTGGCCTATTTTAAGGTTAAATGTTTCTCACATCCTCGTTAATTCTTGCATATCATATAGTAGAAATCATCTTAAGAAATTCCGGCATTTTATTGTTGAATTTCTGAGATGATTTGGTATAATATAAATGTCAAAGGACATACATTATGTATTTCTTGGCAGAGATGCCGTGGTGTGGTGGCACCATTGATCAACATCCGTGCTCTTATGGCAGAGGGTAAAGGGCCATAACGGATCATTGCATTAATAATAACTAATGCAGAACTTTGGGATTAAGTCTAAATCTCACTCTGAAACAGAGTTAAAATGGTTTCACGGATTATTATATCATGTAAAATGGTATAGAACTTGACGGACAAGTATACTCCCACAAATTTAATATTAAAAATACTGAGAAATATCTCAGTATTTTTATACCAAAAGAAATAAGAATATAACAGAAAGCATTGGTATTATGGAGATCAACAAAGATAAAGTCATTGATGAATTAAAAGAAGCGGCACAATTATATCAAGAATATTTTCTAAACAAATCGTTTATTTTTATAGATGAAATATATGAATGTACAGAAGTGTTTTGTACGAAATCTGATTTTGCACATCTTACCGGTGTGTATACAAAATTAAAGGATAAAGATTTTTATGATTTATGTATAAAAAGAAAAATTGTAGCTACACAAATTAGTTTCAACGATAGATTTACATATAAATCTCATAAAAAGAAAATGAAGTCTTTTAAAAATTTAAATCAGTTAGTGGACGGCACCCATAACAATACGAGAGGCCTGTATGTAGTTTCACGACAAAAAGGGCATTTTCCTTTTGCTGTAGCTAATTTAGATACTACTCTATGTTTTCGCTTCAACGATAACAAGCTTCATCCTAAAAGCTTAAGAAATGAGAAAATAAGAGATTGTCAGAGTAACAGGAGAATTATATTAATTGCAGAGCATAATAATATACACGGTAAATATAAAAAGATTAATTTCGGAAATAAAAACTTATTATCGCTGTTGGATGAAGATATTCAAGAAAAATTTGATAGCGACCTCTTGAAAATTATTCAAAAACAAATCTGAGTAATCTTTTGCGGTTTTATTTTCCCTTATTGCGAATGTATATCACAATTCATTCTGCGCTTTACTTTCCGGTGTTAAATAGAGGTACACTGCAGACCGAATGCGATCTTGGATGAGGTCGTTTTTTTATTTTTACCTAAGCAAAGGTAGGCCTAATAATATTCTCTAAACCACACTCTGAGATATTTCAAAGCCTCATAGCTTATCTTTTCATCACTTTCCATGTTTAAAACAGCGTTTACCGCTCATACTTCCATATGACTGAAAGGTAAAGCTGATACGGCTTGAGGTGATACAATGAAAACAAAATATTATTTATTAGCGGCAAGCATTTGGTTGGTACTGTTGGGATGTGTGGTAAGCAGTAAGGCTGATTCCTTGACCTATACGGTTTACTTTGATACAGAAACAAAAAACAGCGCTGAAATCAAACAGGGTATTTTAGATAACTATCGTACCTTGATTCGCGGTGTTCATGAGGAAAGCGAAGCTGTTTTAGTCGCTCATAATTTATCCTGTTTTATGTGGGAAACGGATATGATTGCGGAATGGAACAGCGGTGAATTAATCGTTACGATCGGAGACGGCAAGGGTGCCGTTATTCACGGTGACTTAGAGGCAAATGAGACCTGTCTGCCTGAGGTCAAGCCTAAATCATGGCTGATGGAGTTATTCAGCTTTGATTAAAGGCGTTATATTTCTTATATGTGAAAAGCTGCATACCTGTATCGGTACGCAGCTTTTATGATTACTGTAAAGATGACAGCTTATTTTGAAGCTCTTTATTTTCATTATTTAAGCGTGTTACTTCACCGTTTAATTTCGTGATTTTTTCATTCGCATTATCATACTCTCTTTTCTTGCGCTCTAATTCGGTAACTTCCTTATTTAAGACCGTAAGCTTTTGATTCAAGGTGTTCATCTCATTTGTTTTGGCTTCCTGATCGAAGCTTACACAGAAATCACCCGAAACCTCCTCGCCGCTGCACTGTGCTTTATAATCCTCAAGCTCCTGTGCGATATTACCGATCAAACGTGTCGTATCATCACGCTCTGTTCGCTTGCTGTATAATTCATTCTCATCGATTTTATTGTTCTTCAATGCAGTCTGTGCTTCCTTGATCTGCTTATTATAGGATTCGATCTGCTTTGTATTGCCTTCAATTTTCCCTTTGATTTCCGCTATTTCCTTTGTATTATCTTTAGGCTCCGTTTCAGAATCATCCGGCTTATTTGAGTCATCGTCATTGTCATCATCATTCGTCAATGGCTTATCGTCATCATCGCTTGGCTCAACATCATTTCTATCCTTATCGGTATCAATGACAGGAGTATCATCACCGGAATTGAAAAATAAAGCCTTGATGCCGAAGCCGACACCGATCAACAGACACAAGGATACGATTCCGATAATAACACCGGTAACGATCTTATTCATCTTATCTGCATCCATGGGAGGCTTCTCCACAGTCTTTTTCTTTTCCCCTAAGAATTCATTGATATCGTCCTCGGTGATTTCTTCCTCAGTCACCTCATGGTTATCATACAGATAAACGGAATCATCAGCTTCCCCAGCTTCTTCCGCTTCATAACGAGGATGCTCCATCACAACTCTTGTCTTATCAAAATCTGCTTCTGTATAGCTGTCTGCTTCATCGCTTTCCGCTTCAATATCTTCATCAATCATATTTTGCGCTGCATAGCTGCTGCGGGTAAAAGCCTCATATATCTGCGGTTCTTCCTGTTCATAGGATTGCTTAGCCTCTTGTGCCTCGCTCTCCTTCTGCGATTGCTTCATCGCCTCTATTTTTCTGCGTAATTCACTATCCTCATCATATTCATCTATCATTTCTGATAAATTAAGTACATCATCATTGGAATTGTCCTTCCTCATAAGAATCCTCCTTTGAATACACTTCTTATATTACCACAGCCGGCGCTGATTGTGAATCAATTTTCATAATTTATTACAATCTGTTGCTTGATATATCCATATCAATCTTACTTAAAGCTCTTTTTTTGCCTTATCGTCATCGAAATGTTCACTATTATCCTGTGATTCCGTTTGTTGAATTTCTGTAGTCGATACTGTTGAAGCATCACCGTCTGTTTCAATCACCAAGGCTTTTTCTTTCCCTGATACAGACTGCATGCTTCCTTTATCGCGATTGATCATATCATAAATGCACGGTACGACAAACAGTGTCATCAGTGTTGCATACAACAGACCGCCGATTGTGACAAGTGCCATCGGCGCCAACATATCAGCACCGCTTCCGATACCGAGTGCCATAGTGGAAAGACCTAAAATCGTTGTCAATGCTGTCATAATAATCGGTCGTATTCTTATTTTTCCGCTGATCAATAACGCTTCCTTCTGCGGTGTGCCTGATTCCTTCAACTGATTTACACAATCAACAAATACAATACCGTTATTTACCACGATTCCCGATAAAATCAAGAAGCCAAGCATCGCAATCATGGAAAGATTACTGCCGGTTAAGAGTAATGCCAATAATCCGCCGGTAAAGGCAAGCGGCATCGTAAACAATACGATAAACGGAGAGCGCAGTGATTGAAATTGTGCGACCATAATCAAATAGATAAATACGATTGCCAATGAAATCATTTTCACAAGATCAACAAGCGTTTCATTGATCGTTTCATTTTCACCGTTCATTTCGACCGTATAGCCGTGCGGTACCTGATAATCAGCTAATTTATCGGAAACACTTTTACCGACAATACCGATATTCGCCGAATCCTTTAACGATGCGTTGACACTGATCGTACGTATTTGATTATCATGATGAATGTTTTTCAATGAGCTTTGCGTAGAAACCTCAACCAAATCCTTCAGCTTCAGTTTTTCCTTAGTCGTCGTTGTGATTTCATGATTCAACAGCTGATTCAAGGATAAAGTTTGATCCTTTTCACTGATAATGATCGGTAATTCACTGCCGTCTTGATAAGTAATCGCCGTTGATTTTGTATTTTTGCTTAAAAGCTTCGCTGCTTCTCCGTAGATCTGTGCTACCGTTAACTGATGTTTCATCGCTTTATTTTTATTCACATGCAGAACGATTTCCTTATCGTCTGTCTCTAAGCCGTTTGATACACTTTTTATCCCTTCAACATCGGTTAATTCCCGCTTGATATCCGCTGCGATTTTCTGCAGTTCATTTAAATCCTGTCCCTTGATATCCACCTGAATACCGCTGCCCATTAATGCTGACATATCCATCGAGGACCCCTTGGCATTGATATGAATTCCTTCTGCCGGCTTTAATGAATTGATCTGAGCGGCAATGTCCTGTGAGCTGAGAGAGCGCTTTTCTTCTAATATCAAATAAACACTCATCGAGTTGCCCTGAGAGCTTAAGGAGCTGTTCAGCGCTGAGCCGCCTTCCATTACACCGACGGTCTTGACTCCCTCTGTTTGTTCAAGCATCGGCAACATTTCGGTTACCTTCTTACGAAATTCTGCCTTTGTCAATTCTTTATCACCGCTGATTGAAGCACTGATCATCTCAGAATCCATTGCCGGAATGAATTCGGTTCCCATTCTTGTTACCATATAGCCGCTGAACAGAAGCAAGGCGATAACAGCACTTAATAACACTGCCTTTTTTCGCAGGCACCACTTTAAGGCTTTCAGATAAGCATTAATCACGCGATCAAAAAGCGGATGCGCCTTTTCCTTTTCATGCTTCAAAAGCTTGCTGGATAATGCCGGCACAAGCGTCAATGCGACAATCAAGGAAGCAATCAAGGAATACGCTATCGTAAGTCCCATATCGGTAAACAGCTGTTTAGTGATTCCTTGGGTAAAGACAATCGGTAAAAAGACACAAATCGTTGTAAGTGTCGAAGCACTGATTGCCCCGGCCATCTGTCTTGTACCGATGACTGCAGCTTCCTTTAATTCTCTTCCCTCTGCTTTTAAACGATAAATATTTTCTACTACGACAATACTGTTATCGACAAGCATACCTACACCTAATGCCAAGCCTGCCAATGAGATGATATTTAAGGTAACACCGCTGAAATACATCAGCACAAGCGCAAACATCAATGATATCGGTATCGATAATGCCGTTACAAGTGTTGTTTTGATATCCTTCACAAATAAGAATAAAATAATTGCTGCCAATACACCGCCGGTGATTAGATTGTTTAACACGGAACCTACTACCATTTCAATCATTGAGCCTTGATCGCTTAACACCGTCATATGCAGCTTTTCGTTCTCCGCTTGCAGCTGTTTCATCACCTGATGAAGCTCTTTGGATACGGTAGATGTACTCGCAGTGCTTTGTTTTTGAATCGTAAACAATAAGCCGTCATTGCCGTTGATTTTCGCAAAGCTTTCATCGGCATTATTGATGATCTTAATATCTGCGACATCATTTAAGGTAATATGTAAATCATTTTGATCGATCAGCGTAAGCTTTTTCACTTCATCGACGGATTGAAATTCATCGCCGACCTTTAATAGGGTAGAAACATTATCAACTGTTAAATAGCCTGCGGGCATTTCCATATTTTCGGCTGTCAGTATTTGACTGAGCGATTGCTTGCTGAGCATGCCGGTCAAGCCTGCTGCCTCATAAGCACTTTTGCTTGCCGTATCAAAGGCTGCCTTGCCTTGGATAATTGCCGCTTCGCCCGCTTCAATCTGTGCATAGCCATCGGCTATTTTATCCGCAAACAGCTCCTTGCCCTGTTCCAGCTTTGTCCCTTGTTTTTCCATACCGGCCAAGGTCTGCTTCAGGCTTTGATTGCCCGCAAGCAGCTCTTGATAGGAAGTATTGGCTTTATTCAGCGCTTCCTGAAGCACTGTCGTATCAATGCCTGCCGCTTCGGCTTCCTTCAGCTTTTGACTCAGCTCACTCATCGTATCGCTCATACCGGACACTGCTTGATCCATTCCCTGTGTGCCATAGGTCAAGATCGTCTGCATATTCTTTAAAGAGGTTTCGCCTTCAATCAGCTTCATCAGCTGCTTTTGTTCTTCGATTCTTAACTGCTTCTTGGCACTCGCAAGCTGATTCGCACCTTGATCGAGCTTATTTTTTGTTGCCGCAAGCGTCGTATCTACCTTTGCCAATATCTGTGCATTCAGCTTATCGATTTTCTTTTGATCGAGTGCGATGGATATGCTTTCCTCTAACAGACCGCTGCCGCTTACCGAAGCAACACCGTCCACACGCTCCAATGCCGGAAGCAGCTTCTCCTTTGCCAAGGCTGAGACTTCCTTCATCTGCATATCGTCGATGTCGATCGCTCCTACCATAATCGGCATCATATCCGGATTGATTTGAATAATGGTGGGATTGGGTACCTCTGCGGGTAAATTCGCTAAATCAATTTTTGATGAAATATGAATCATGGCCGCATTCATATCGGTGCTTTCGTAAAATTCCATAATGACCATACTGACATTTTCACTTGATATGCTTTGAATTTCCTTTACACCGCCGGTCGTGGAAAGCTGCTGCTCCAACGGCTTTGTGACATTCTTTTCAATCTTTTCCGGTGAATCTCCTACGCTTGTCGTCATTACCATAACATAGGGCAAATCCATCGCCGGAAGCAGATCGGTCGACATATTGGTAAAGGATACAAACCCCAACAACAGCACAAGCACTACGCCGACAAATACCGTCAACGGCTTTTTCACACTAAAATCTGCCATATAAATTCCTCCGTTTATTCAGAATATAGAATCAGTGTTTTCACTATATCATTTCATATTAATTATTTCAGAGTTTTATTATAGCACTGATATTGGAGAAGCACAATTTATCACCGGTTGAAGCTATCTATCATTTTTGTAAGCTTATGTGATTGCTTATAAATGAGTAATAAATAAGTGGTGTATAACAGCTTTGCCTTACGCACTCATTTTTTCGCTTATTTTGATGTTTCTTATTTGAAATGCTGGGCGGATCAAATGCTTTATGATAAAATAGCGGCAGAAAGGAAAACGACTGTTCATGAAAGATAAGCAGTCGCGTAAGTATTTATGAATGATGTGAAACAAAGCTATTTATTTCTAATGTATCCGAAATGCAGCACTTGTCAAAAGGCCAAGCGTTTTTTAGATGAGCATAATGTCGACTATACATTGAGACATATTGTTGAAAACCCACCTACTGCCGCAGAGATGAAGGAATGGCTGAATAAAAGCGATGCTCCGCTGAAAAAGCTGTGGAATACCTCGGGACAGAAATATCGTGCGTTAAACCTGAAGGAGCGTATTCCTGAAATGAGCCTTGAGGAAAGCTTGGAGTGCTTGGCAAGTGACGGCATGCTTGTGAAAAGACCGTTGTTGATCGGTGTTGATACAATGCTTGTCGGCTTTAAGCAGGCTGAGTGGGAAAAGCTTGTGAACGCAAAGTAAAATATCGTTATTGACAAGGTTTGATAGATAAATCAACAGAGCTGACAACCATTTGATTGTGAATTCTGTTGTTTTTTATATGACGGTTGCAAGAGTCAAAACAAATATTGATATGATAATTTTAATTGATGCAGTCAACAGTATACATTATTCGAAAAATATAATCTGCCCATATTATTATCGATGAATCAGCGTATACCGTATCAATAAAAAAGATATGAAATTCTATCGAATCAGACAGAACACATATCATCTCTTATCAGCATTATTTTGTTGATTGCTGCATAGCTTTTACGGCTTTTTCCACTTGAGGTCGAATGGCCTTATCAACGTCAGCCATGTCCATTACTTCGCTAACACTTTTGTTCGTTGTTCGCATTAACCCAAGTATCATGTCTATTGCCATTTCAACACGTCCTTTTTCCATAATGCCTTCTGATAAATTGCACACATCATCAACCTCCTTGTCTATCACTCTTGTCATCATTATACCATAGTTTTCACTTAATTGATATTTTTTTATCCTGTGCCGGAATGTCTGCTTGAAACAGGATATACAACATTTCTGATAAATCATGTTTATCATCATTAATATCATATTCCTTATTCAAATAAATCATCACGATCGATAGCTTATCATAATCTGTTTTCGGGATATGATATTCCTTTTTCAAGCATCTTTCACTGATCGTGTACTCGTTGAATACACCTTCTAACGCTTTACTGGGATTCGTTACGATCCAGATCGAATACACCTTCTTAAGATTCTGAAACTCTGAATTCTGAAAACCGCCCTGCATGTTTTTCTGTTTCGCTAATAATCTGCTGCAGTAATAGACTGCCCTGCTTGTCAGCGGATATCCGTTATTATTACTGTTTTGTGCTTCTATATTGATAAACAATCCGATTCTTTCATTTTCATCAGAATTCGGCAGCTTCGCATCAAATAAGATATCGTATTTGATTTCAGCCCCGTGAACAGACTGATCCTCGACATTTCGACCTTGGATTTTGTCTGCTTCATCCTCAACCGACACATCCAACTGCGGATCATTTTCAATATAAGCAGGAATCTCCTCTACCGGGATATCTCGATACTCGGCTACACATTCCTTCATAATCCGTGCCAGTATTTGTTTATTACTCAATATTTTCTTACAATACTCATCATACGCTTTATTCAAATCATTGGTTTCGATCGCATCAGCGACCTCTAAATTATTTTTCATTCATTCACTCCCCACCGTTATACTTAACAAAATCAGAAGCCCCTAAACCGCTTCCTTTAGCTGTTTCCATTATAACATATCTCAAGTGTGATAACTACTTAAATCCTACCTTTTTCAGAACTTTTTAATGCACCATAAACATAGTGTTGATTTCACTTCCGCAGTAAGATTCATACGCAAATCTGACATCCCTAACCCCATCCAAACGATTCAAAGGAAAGTAAAATAAAACAGGAGCACTCCTGATTCAGTTTGTTGAAAAATCATAGATTTGAAAAGATATTAAATTCAGATAAAAAGAGTGTGATATGAAAACCACCTATCAAAGGCTTTATGAAAACGACAGTTTGAAATCTTATTTTTTATACAAATGCGGAGATAAAAAAAAGACCGAATAACAGCACGCCTAAGTCATTCGATCTGCGAAAGGATACATAATCCTTCCTTATATTTAACCTATTGCAGGATACACTGAAGGCTACTTCTCATTCATGCGGCGATTCTTATCCGCGCAGACACGCATCGCTTCAATCACAGCACTGCGCAATCCCTTTTCCTCAAGCTTTGCGACCGCTTCAATCGTTGTTCCTGCGGGAGAGCATACCATATCCTTTAGCTGTGCCGGATGCATTTCGGTTTCAAGCACCATTTTCGCCGCGCCTAAAACAGCCTGTGCCGCAAAGAAATAAGCCTCTTTTCTCGGCATTCCGAGCATCACTCCCCCATCACCCATCGCCTCGATAAACTGAAACACATACGCCGGAGATGAACCGCTCAGCGCAATCACGCTTTCCATCAGCCGTTCCTCAATCACTCTTGCCTTGCCGAAGCTTTCAAAAATCGTGAGGATTTCCGTTCGCTGTTCCTCATCAATATCCGCTTGAAAACAAACAGCACTCATTCCTTCCGATACAAGCGCCGGTGTATTCGGCATCGCCCTTACGACTCTGCATTTCCCTTGTGTCATATCCCGCATATCTTGAAGTGTAATACCTGCCGCAATCGACACCAATATCGCATCCTCTTTCAGCATATCCTTTATTTCATCAATGATTTTTGCATACAAATGCGGCTTCACTGCCAAAAAAATGATATCGGCATGCCGTGCCACCGTTTCATTATCCGCAATATAAAAATCATACGTATTTCCAAGCTCCTGCAGCTTTTCCGGATGTGCATTAGATACGATCATTTGATCTCCGTAAACAAGCTTTGCCTTCATAATACCTTCTACCATCGCTCTGCCCATATTCCCGCAGCCGATAAATCCGATCGTTTTTTCCATTCTTTTCACTCCTTCATTATAAGCACTTTCATTCACCTAAGCATAGCACGAAGCGAAACCATCTGTAAAGTAATTTTTCATCTCGGCTTTCCCTTTCGATCCAAATCAAATTTTTTTATCCTTTCCCATCCTTTTCAATCAACAGCTTTGGATAAGTAAACATATCAACGGGAATACTGTTGGAAAGGATGTGTCGCAATGGAAAAAAGAAAAATGATTCAAATATGTATTTGCTGCAGCTGCTTTTTGGCTATTATCTATGGGATTGCCCGCTTAGATAAGGTGCATCGTCGCTATAAAAATAATGAAATTACGACAATGGCAGAGAAAAAAGCTGAACAGGAGATATTTACACCGCAGCGTATCATGTATATTACCTTTGAGGACGGCCCCGGCTTATATACACAGGATATTTTATATATATTAGATCGTTATGATATCAAGGCTACTTTTTTTGTGACCGGAATGGATCAAGAATATACTCATTTATTAAAGGATATTCAACAAAGCGGACATGCGATCGGTCTGCACAGCTTTTCTCATGATGAAAAAGATATTTACAGTGATGTCGATGCTTATTTTAATGATTTAGGTAAAATCAGCGCATTGGTAAAAAAAGAAACGTCAGACGTTTCTAAATTGATTCGTTTTCCGATGGATTCATCCATGACTGTTTCAACGAAGCAGGAGAATATGAACGCAAAACTGATGAGGCATTGTGAAAATCTCGGTTTCAGCTTTTATAATTGGAATGTTGACAGTGAGGATGAAAATCCCGATACTTCAAAAGATCAAATTTATAAGAATGTGATTGAAAATATCAAAGGAAAAGAGGAAGTCGTTTTGCGACTGCATGATGGAAGTGATAATAAAAATACGATGCTTGCGTTAGACGAAATATTACAAGAGCTGATACGTCAAGGTTGGGAATTTCGTATTCTTGAGGGAGATTAAAAACAGTGCTGCAAGCTGATAAGCAGGCCTGTGGTATCAATGATTTACGACAGGGGAACTCAATTCTTTTTGAACGCTTTCTAAGTCATCACGAACAGCGATGTGCTGAGGACAGACTGCCTCACATTTACCGCATTTTTGACAGAATTGTGCTGCCTTGCTGCTTAATGCCGCATATTGTTTTTCACCGGCTTCTTGTTGTTCGAACATTGCCGCTTCATTCCAAATTCTGAAATTAGCGGGGATATCAACACCGAAGGGACAAGGCATACAATAACCGCAGCCGGTACAGCCGTTTTTCACTCGCGCATGAAGTGCTTGTGCAGTTTCATCGATAAGCTGTTGTTCCTCTTCGTTTAACGGGGTAAACTGACGAAAGGTTTCTAAATTATCCAGTACCTGTTTCATCGAGGACATACCGCTCAGTACGACCTTTACATTTGGTAAGCTTGCGACCCATCTTAATGCCCATGAGGCAATAGAATTCGACGGCTCATAATCAATCAGGCGCTCCTTTAAATCCTGAGGTAAGTTCACCAAGCGTCCGCCCTTGATCGGTTCCATAACAATCAACGGAATATCAAGCTTATCCGCAAGCTGATAGCCTTTCAATCCTGCTTGTATTTGTGTATCCATGTAATTTAATTGAATCTGACAAAAATCCCAGTCATGGTAAAGCAGGATATTTTGAAATACTTCATAATCATCATGAAAGCTAAAGCCGAGATATCGTATCTTTCCTGCTTGCTTCATTTCGGTTAAAAAAGGAATTACATCAAGCTCTAATGTTTTCTGCCATTTTTCTTTATCTAACGCATGAATCAAATAAAAGTCAATGTAATCAACCTGAAGTCGTTTTAACTGTTCCTCAAATAATGCCTTAACATCTGCCTTTTTCTTCGCAAGCCATATCGGAAGCTTACTCGCCAAGTATATCTGACTGCGCGGATATTTTTTTATTACTTTACCGACAAACGGTTCACTTGTGCCGTTATGATACGGATATGCGGTATCAATGTAATTTACCCCCTCATTGATTGCTTTATCGAGCATTTGTCCGGCGATTTCTTCATCGATTTCATTGTTTTCATCTAAAGGAAAGCGCATGCAGCCAAAGCCTAATAAAGACGGCTTCGCAGTTAATGTTTTGATATGCTTGTATTCCATAATATCCCTCCTTGGGTTTCTGTCTTTATTGTAATGCAGTTTACGGATAACCGCAAGCCATAATAAAAAAAGAAGCAGTATTTCTTAAGTGAATATTTGCTTCAGTTAAAATCATATGTTTTTATTCGATCGGCATAACGCAATATAATCTGCTAAGAACGGTTCAAAACAGATGCCGTTTCGTTCCGGCTGTGAAGCTTTATGACTGAATTTCATACATTGTATCGTATAGGTCATGGCTGTTTGACATGCCTGTGTGAGTGATTGATTGTTTAGGTAAGCTCCGAGGAATGCAGAGGTGAATAAATCGCCGCTGCCGTGATAGTGGTAAGGCAGACTTTCAGCCATCAAAAGCCTTGGCTTTTCGTTACCACTCAGGCAAACACAGCCAAGCTGATGCTTAGATACTGAAGCACCGGTTAAAATGATATCCGCTTGATAGCGCTGCTTCAGTTCCGTTGTGATTCTGAATAATTCTGTTTCCGTGTATGGTGCTGCTTGAAACGGTTCATCTAACAATATATAGGCTTCTGTCATATTCGGGGTTATAATATCTGCGGTATGACACAGTTCCTTCATTCCACGCTCCACATCATCGGATAGTGAGGCATAGCGCTTTCCGTGATCGCCCATAACGGGATCTGCCAAATGAAGTGCATCGGGATATTGTGAAAATGCACGTATTACCGAATCCAGCTGTTGTTTATCAGATGCGTAGCCGCTGTATATCGCATCGGCAGAAAACGCAATGTTCTCCCAATGATGCAATATCGCATTCATATCATCGTGTAGATCAAGCTTGTGCGGGGTGCCGAAGCCGCCGGTATGGGTTGATAATAATGCGGTAGGAAGCGGACTGACTTGTAAGCCTGCGGCATTTAAAATCGGCAGTGCTACCGTCAGTGAGCATTTCCCGTAACAGGAGATATCCTGTATACATATTACGTGTTTAATTGTGCTTAGGTGTTTATCAGTCATAGGAATACCGCCTTTGTTGGGTTAGTTTTTATTCTGAGCATTAGTTACAGCTAATGATACTGCTGCATTCATTTCCTATTAAGAAATTCATTTTCTGTTTCGTTATGATTATATAGAGGCACACAGTGATTGTCAAGGCAAGCGTATGTTGTAGTAAAAAAGCTGTAATGTGCAGTCTTTTTCTACTGCCGTCACAGCTATTGTAATATTATAATATTATTATTTGGTATTATGAATATTGTTTGAAAAAAACTTGAACGATAAATAACTGATAAGAGCCATTCCCAATAACAGAAGCTCGATATACATCATCGGATCGGTTTCATCACCGGTAACAGCCCCGCCGACATTGTCACCCGGATAATAGCTTCCTTTGACATCGGTATCATCATCTGATGGTTTTTCTGTATCATCGATATCATCGAAATCCATTGTGTCATACGGTAAGTCACCATCAACATTTTTATTTGGCTTCCATTCAGTGATTTCTTTGATGTTTTCATCAGGCTTGCCATCACCGTTTGTATCTACATTGATATCGGGTTTACCATCTCCGTCACCGTCAATGTTCGTATCGGGAATACCGTCTCCGTCAACATCAATATTGATATCGGGATTACCATCACCGTCTAAATCAAGGTTGATATCCGGTCGACCGTCGCCGTCACTGTCGATATTTAACAGTGGATCGACTTTCATCGTATCGTAACGGAAATTCTTGTGCGTATAATCCTTATTCGGTTTCCATACATTGATTGGTGAAAGATTCGTATTTGCGGCATTGTCATTATCTGTATCTACATTAATGTCAGCCTTCATATCACCGTTTGTGTCGATATTGATATCAGGAATTTTGTCCCCGTCTAAGTCGATGTTTATAGTTGGTTTAACATTTGTGCCTGTACAGTATTCTTCAAGGATATTGTTATCAATATCTGCCTTTACACATTTGGTAGGCTTCCAATCAGGCTTTTTAAGAATGACAAGGTTCAGGTCAGGCTTGCCGTCATGATCAGTATCGATATTCAGATCAGGTTTTCCATCACCGTCGCTGTCGATGTTTAAATCAGGGATACCGTCATAATCTCTGTCTCCGTTGATTACAATCCATTTGGTTTCATCATTGGGATCCTTCCATTTGATATTGAGATCAGGACATCCGTCTCCATCCGGATCATTGAAGTCTGGTTTACCATCACCATCAACGTCTACATCAATTTTCTTTAACTCCACCTCATGGCAGCTCTCGGTATTTGTATTATCTGCATTGTCAGTCGGTATTACACAAACCTTATAGTTTCCTACTCTTTCACTGATTGTGATCTTTGCCTTTTCGTTTGTGACGGTCACTGTTCCGTTCTTGATTTCCTGTTCACTCCCGTTGATCAATTCATATATCTTATAGCTGATTTCCTTTGTCCCGCTCACTTTTAAATTATCTTTAGAATCATCGGTCGTTATCTCAAACGCTGTTCCCGGCTTAAAGAAGATTCCGCCTGTCAGCTTATTGATGATGTTTTGTAGGGTATTATTGGTATCCTTGGCCTTGATTCCTTTTACCTTTGGAGCTGTCTTATCGATTCTGATGATTTCTTGTTTCTCTTTCGTGGTGGCACCGCTGTCCTTTTTCATCCAAAAGCTTTGGTTGGTTTCTCCTTCTTTTGCCACTGTCACTTGATTCGGCTTCCATGTACTTTGGTCTAAGGACATATTGGTGTACTCATTATGATCACTGATGATGTTGACATCTTTATTGGTCCATTCTCCGCTATAGGCTGTATTGTTTCCGTCATCTATCTCTAAATGATACCAGTCATCTAATACGTTCTCCTCTTTGACTTTCAGTGTTCCCTCTTTGAATGTAAAGGTGTAGTTTGAATAAGCTGTGTTTAATAGGTTACTGTCTCCCTTGATTGGATATGTTCCTGTATTACTGTTTGTTGTCGCTGCGGTACTTAAATGAATATCGTTCTCCTCGACGATATCCTGTACCCCATTCCATGATACTAACTGACTTCTGAAGTCTTGATAAGTTAATGTCGGATTCACTTCTCCTTTATACTTCTCTTTATCATCAATGATGATTTCGATTGGTTTCGGTAATACCTGTACCATGATTGTTTTACTTAACGGTACCTCTCCGTCTGCAGTTCTCGTTACCTTGATTTGGATATTCGTATTTCCACTGTACTTTAACGCATCAAATTCTGCTCTGTTTCCCGTGACTGTCGGATTGGAGATGTACGTAGTGTTGTCTACCTCAAAGGTATAGTTTACATTGATACTGCTTGAATCATCCTGCAGACTTCTGATTGTGAAGTGATCGCCATAGATGATTTTTCCCGGATTGGAAACTGCCAACATGTTTTCATCAGGCCCCATGATATGAAGGATGCCGTCTGCCTCTGCTTTATTATAGTTTCGATTTCCTTGTTTCTCTACATGAAGCGGAATATCAATTCCGTTTTCTCCGTCATAATCATATTCTATCTCAACGCCGTCATTCGTCCATGCGGTCGATGTATTTACGCTAGTATCTACCGTAATATAGTAATCGGTATCATTGACCTGTACCCCGCCGTCATTGCTTGATAGGTCTTGTTCATTGATGACAGGTGTTACCTTACCTTTGC
>CANSQL010000030.1 GCA_947649125.1 uncultured Erysipelotrichaceae bacterium
AAAGGAGCCTTATAGGCGTAGTGAAAACCACCAGTTCAACTGGTGGTTTTATTGTCTTAAAATAATAAAAAAAATCTCACCGAAGTGAGATTCATTTTTAACATGGTGGACCGTAGCGGAATCGAACCGCTGACCCCCTGCGTGCAAAACAGGTGCTCTCCCAGCTGAGCTAACAGCCCATGTATATTAAATTCGATGGTGGGCCTGAATGGATTTGAACCAGCGACCTCACCCTTATCAGGGGTGCGCTCTAACCAACTGAGCTACAGGCCCGTTTCATCGAATGCTTAATAATAATACCACAGCACTTATTCTATGTCAACAATTTTTTTGATTTTTTTATCATAAATTACTTTATCTCTTGATTTTTTAATCTGTGTTAAGAATCATTGTCTTTTTATTTATTCCAACAGTATTCTTTTCCTTTTTAGGCTAATAATAAATTCGCTTTTTTTCGCTTCATCTAAGAAAACATAAAAAAATAGTCTTTTTTGCTTCTTTTGTTATTTTTTACATAACAATGTGTTTTTGTGCTTTCATTAAGCCTTTTTACTTAATTTGTATATCAAAAAGAAATTAATTTTCTATTGTAGTAAATTTTGGAATTTAAGATTCAATATTTACAATTCATCAACTTTTATTTATAATGACAAATAAGAGAAAGCAAATCTTTGCAAAAAGAGAGGAGTGAGAGTGATGGAATCAATCGATCCAAAGCTAATTCAAGAGGTACAGCAGGGAGATCAGACAGCCTTTCAAGCATTGTACGATATTTGTTACCAACATGTCTACAGCTATGCCTTGAAGCTGTCCCATAATGAAGCAGATGCGAAGGATATCACACAGGAGACCTTTCTCCAGGTTTTTCAAAGCATCGATAAGCTGCAGAGCCCCGAAGCTTTTCCGCTTTGGCTGAATCGAATCATCTACAGTAAATTTCATCGTATCTTATCCAAGCAGAAGGAAACGGCGATTGAACAGGACAGTCTGCAGTATCATGTGGATCACAGCGATCAAGCGAAAAAGGTAAACGATACTTATTTGTTGGATGACAAGGAAATCATAAGAGCGATGATTGACAGGCTGACAGCGAAGCAAAAAGAGGTCATTCAGCTTATGTATTATGAACAATATACAAGCAGTGAAATCGCACAGCTTTTGAATTTACCGGAAGGAACAGTCAAAAGCAGAATCTTTGAAGCAAAAAAAGCGCTGCAGAAGCAAATCAAGGAATTTGAGAAGGCAGAAAACAGAAAGCTGATTCTGCATACGGATACATTGATGCCGATGGGTGCCTTTGCGCTTCTGTTTAAACTCAAGGATTATTTCAGATACAGCTCATTATCACAGAAGCTTTTAGTTGCCTCGATGACAAGCATGGTTATCGTAAGTACTGCTGCAGTAGCACAAACACTCCCTTATATTCAACAGGAATCTCAAACACAGGATGAAAGCGTTGATTATAATATATTCAGACCGGTGAATTATCAAGAAGAACCGATTGAAAATGCCAAGGAGGCTTATTTTACATTGATGAAGTGGGCTCCCGATGAAGCACATGTATTGAGAAAAACGAGTGCGGAAAAGGCTGAGGTAAAAGCTGTCGTTGAGGAATTGAAAAGAGTTCAAAGCCCTTATTATCAGCTTTTGCTTAAGAATCAATGGCTGAATGCCTATGAGAAATAAAATTTTTTCATTTTTTTTTAAACTAAACCAATCTAAATAAAACAAAAGCTGTTCCTATATGTGCATTTATGCAATTCAGTGTAAGCACAGGCAGCTTTTATTGTACCAAAAATGAGGGGATTTTTTACAAAATTTGGTTATCAGAGGTTGTTTTTACAATCTCGTTTTATAACTTATATAAAGTTTGAGCTTAAAGAAAGGAAGGATATATATGAAAAGATTAGGAGTTGTTATTTGTTCATTGATATTAGTAATGATCAGTGTATCGTTATTAAATATAAGCAGTGACAAATTAAATGCAGCATCTAATTACAGTACAGGGAATAAAGTATATATAGGAAATGATTCTTATACAATCATTGATCCTAATACAATGACTTTATTGAAGGATACAGCGACAGATGCAGGTGATGTTACTTGGAATGATGCGGTTGCCTCATTAAATAATTTAGCAAACAAGTACGGGGAATTGGGAAGCAAAGCTGTTTCAAATAAATTTACTTTACCGACAACTTCAGATTTAACAAATATAATGAATACAGATAATACAGCATTAATTAATATAGATTCGATAACTACTGATTGGTGGTTAGGTGATGAATCAGTAGATAACAGAAGTAAGTTTGTAGGGGCAAATACAAATTCGTTGGTTACTGACGTAGAAATTATAAAGAATATTTTAGATGAAGATAACGGCGTTTGTAATATGGACCAAACAGTGACAGAACAGGGAATTAAGCCGACAGAGGATGGGAAGGATAAGGAAATTGTTGATAATTTCAATAGAGAAACATTGGTGGTATTTAGTGAAAATGGGCTTGATTACATGCTTTTTAGCGAACCGGATTGTGGAGGAAAAATACTTGTAAATCATAGTGGTGGTGGTCAGGGACCTTTTGAAGTTAACGCGAATTCAATTTTAGATTGGAGGAAACAATTTGAAGCTTTGGGCGATGGAATTCTAGATAAGATATTTCATTACATAGCTTTTGATGAATTAGGAGCAAGTGATTATTATAAAAATTACTTCGATAATCCTTCTCAAGGCTATGATAAAGTGTTTGAAATTCCTTTTCAAGCGAAAGTATGCCGTAACCTTAAGAATCCTACGCCTTCTTTTATTCATAACGGCATGGATGGATTAAGCGCTAAAAGTATTAAGTTTTTTCCTTCAAACTATGAGAAGGGAAAGATTTATGTAAGTGAGGTAAAAAATGATCCTGTTACAATAAGTTGTCCCGGCCATGCTCAAACCGCAGGTATATCCTCTGTAAGACCGTTGCTTACATTAGATCAAAGCAGTATTGCGTATTCGAGTGCTTCAAAACCGACATTTAACATTAGCTCTGCTATTAATCAACCGGTTCCCCAAATAGGTAATTATTCTTATCTTACTTTGAAGGATTCTGATTTAGGCATTGGATTAGATTCAAGTAATCCTAATGTTTCAGGTAATACATTATCTGTCACAAGAGGAAACAGTGTTAGTATTCCTGTTAGTTTAAGCGGCAATACTTCAGGTAAGCGTTATGTAAGTGTTGTTGCGACGACAAGCAGCGGTGAAAGATATAGTGTATTAGGTCAAGTAAATGGTTCTACAGGCACTGTTCAGCTTGATTTGACTTCACTTGCGAATTATCAGAGCGCAAAAACTCTAAATTTGACTCTCTATCAGGAAGTAGATGAAGGAACGAATACGACTTATCGAGGTAACGGAAAAGAAATCACGATTGAAATAGAAGCAGCTCCGATTACCGATATTACCTTTACTCCAAATTATCCAAGTGGAAAAACAAGCTGGACGGAAGGAGATGCAGGTATTGATACGGTAGGTGCTAAAACAGGAACCTTTACTTTTACCGGCGGAACAAGCGGAATCAATGATCCGACGAGCGGTAAGGATTATAAGAAATGGGAAATCGTTGATGCTTCAGGAAATCCTACTACTGATGCGAATTTCAGTATCACGAATAATGAATTGAAGGCTAAGAAAAAGATAACTGCGGGGACTTATACATTAAGAATAAAGGTAACGGATAATGGAGATGAAACCTTTACCGATACGATTACGATAACGGTAATAGGACATCCTACCCCTACACTCGAATTTAATACGGTAAGTTCGACTCTTACGTATGGGGATAATCCGACTAAGGTAAATAATACGATCGGTAATTTCACGCTATCGTATCCTGCCGGCGAGCCTACCTCTACCATTAAAACAATTCAATTAGGCAACAGCGGAGACGAAGCACATTTCAGTATTGATACAAGCGGTAATCTTAAAGTAAAAGGTGCCGATTTAGATGCAGGACCCTATAGTGTTACTGTTTCAGGCAAGGATGGAAACGATGTCGACTTTACGAAAACGGTTTCTATTACAGTAGCTAAAAAGAATCAAGACAATTATCAAATCACAAACAGCGCAAATTATGCCTTGCAGGTGAATCAAGAAATCAATATCACTACTACAGGTAATGACAGCGGTGAAAATGAAACGTATACAATCACAAACGGCAACAGTGTAGCGCAGATAGTCGGGAATAAATTCAAGCTGTTAAGCGCAGGAACATTTACATTACAGGCGACTGTAGGTGGGAACACAAACTACAACAGTAAAACAGTAACGAAACAGATAACGGTATCACAGTTACCTACGCAGAATCCACCTGTTTCTATCACAAGTAATGCTTCTATGACTTATGGTGAAACTTATACTCCTTCCTACAGCGGCGGACAAGGAAGCGGGGCAGTCTCTTGGACGATTGAAAATGATAACGGTACAGGGGCTGCGTTAAGTAACGGTAAGGTTACGGTTACAGGTGTAGGTACATTCACAATAAAAGTAACAAAAGCCGGTACAAGCAGCTATCAGGAATCTACAGCTACTAAGGTTATCACAGTCAATAAACGAAGAACGACTGTCAAGCCAAAGGACGTGACGAAAACAGTAGGTCAAGCATTTAAAGATAACGGTGCTACTTATAATCCTCAACCTGTTACAGGTGATAATATAGGAACACTTACTATCACAAGTAAATATCCTGATAATCAAGCACCGGGCAGATATACAGACGGCATACAGGCGAGCGGCTTATCCAATCCAAATTATGAGTTCGAATATCAAGAGGGAACATTGATCATCAACAGTAACGCACTTCCGAATAACGGCGAAGGCTACTATAAGGTGACCGGAACCAAAGGAAAGAATAACTGGTATATCAGTGATGTAAAGATTTCAACGACAAATAAGAACGGCTATGATGAAATCAGTAATGATGGAATTAATTTCCAAACCACTCCGTTAGTCTATAGTTCAGACGGTGAGTATCCGACTGATTTCTACTTAAGAAATTCAAGTACAGGCTTAGTCGCAAAAGCGATACGTTATCAATTAAAGATCGACCAAACACCGCCTGATGTACCGACAGTAACGATGAAACAAAAAAATAGGAATGTGTTCGCAAGATTCATCAATGCGCTGAGTTTCGGGAATTGGATGAATCAGGCAGTACAGGTAACGATGACAAGTAATGATGTGACAAGCGGACTTGATTACTACGAATATACAGAAACAAGTCAAAGCGGAACGAATAAGAAAACAAGCGCAAGCGGGACAGTCACATATCAAAATGATGTAGAGCTTACGATACAGGCAAAGGCATGTGACAAGGCAGGCAACTGCAGTGCCTTAAGCAACAGTGAAGATGTAATGATTGATACAAAAGCCCCTGTGATTACAGGAGTAAAGGATAAGAGTGTGTATAAGCATTACTACCTGCCTCGCTTCGTAAATGTAAAGGATAACGGAAGCGGTTTATCCTACAGCGAATATAAACTTGACGGAGTAATGGCAGGAACGATTCAAGAGGGTGTAGATGAAAGAATTGATATAGTCGGAGAATATGAGGTCTATGCGATAGACAATGCAGGCAATGATATCACGCTTACCTTTAAACTGGTGCCGTTACCCGATATACAGACAGAAATTGACGGCAGCGATCAATCCAAGGATATCATCGATCAAGTGATTGATGAATATAACGATGTAAAAAACAAGCTTGATGCGGATGAAAAGAAAGACTATGAACAATGGATCAAGGATGCCTTAGACAAGTGGAACAGCCTAAGGAAAAAGGTCGTAGAAACAAACGACAAGAGTGCCAAGGTAGAAGGCCAAGGAAATACAACCTTTGATCCGAGTGTAGTATTGATTGTGGATGATATCAGTGAAAACGATGTACCGCCACTGCCGAGAAAAGCTATCGCTATTTATGATGTATACCTACAAAAGGGCAATGTCAGAATACAGCCGGACGGAAAAATCAAGGTATATCTCCCATACGCAGCACCGACTAATGTAGGCTATGCGATGGGCGGAGCAATTGCACAACCGATCATTTATCAAATTGACGAAAAGGATAAGATAAGCGAGCTGAAATGTAATTTAGAAGGAAGCTTCGTAACCTTTATCACAGATGAATTACTGCGATATGCGATCAGTGATGAGAATCAAAAATGTCCGTTAGAAGGTATTGAAATTAATATTGATTCTGATGGGGATGGTAAGCCTGATGTAAATATTGATATCGACGGTGATTGTAAGGCTGACTTAAATATCGATACGGATGGTGACGGACAACCAAACATCAACATTGATACGAATTTAGACGGCAAGCCTGACTATAATGTTGATACGGACGGAGACGGAAAACCCGATGTGAATATCGGACCGGTAAATGAGCCGTTTGAGCCTACGGTATGTAAAACAGTAAACGGACTGGAATACTGCAGTGATCCGTATAAGAAGCCATACTTAAACATTGATTCTGACGGTGACGGACGTCCTGATATCAATGTAGATTTAGACGATGATATGGAAGCAGATATCAACATTGATATTGACGGTGATAATATCCCTGATTTGAATATCGACAGTGACGGAGATGGTTTACCTGATATCAATATCGATACTGATAATGACGGCAAGGCAGATAAAAACATACTGAAGCTAACGGAATGGAAGCCTAATAAAAACGTAGACGGAAGTATCAGATACGATACCATGTCCGGATTATTATCATTATTAAATGATAAAGATGATGATATTTCAAAGCCAAGCAAGCCAATGGGCGGAGCACTGACAGGTAGTGATACTTCAGATTCATCAACACCGTTCTTATGGTGGATATTGGTACTTATCAATATAACCACAATGTTTTGGTGTTATGTGAGAGTGAGAAAAGAAAAGGAACAATCTTATGAAAGGTGAATAAACACCTTTAGGAAAAACAGAGTGAATTCAGTTATTGAAAATGATTCACTCTTTTTCTTGTTGTGAAATGATGAAAGTATGCTTGCGCATGCAATTACGGAAAAGAATCTGACTTTAATTAATTCAGTCTTATGAAACTGATTTTGTTTTAAGCAAACCGATTTTATAAAAATTGAAATTACATTAATCTTTTATATAAAAGCATTAAATAAGTAAATCGGACACAGCCGATAATTTACGAAAAAAGGAGTGAATTGCAGTTCACTCCTTTTCTGTTGGCCCGATCCAACTGAGGTTAACACCGTTATTATATGCCAACCTGCAAGAAATAGCAAGTATAATCTGAAAATATTTTAGTAAATTTATTTATGGGTGAAGTGCAAAAGTAATTTCCACATCAATGTGAAGCAAGTGGAAATCAGTCTTACATCAATTTCCACTTCTATTTTAGTTGACTTTACTCTTACATTATGGTTCTCTTTTTGTATCTCCTGTCATGGTGGCGAAAGGAGAATTCTTATGTCTGCTCATAAACATTTAACACTTGAAGATCGTATTATGATTCATAGAGGTCTTGATAACTCATCCTCTCGTAAATCTATTGCCGATATCATCGGTAAGGATAAGTCCACTGTCTGTAAAGAAGTTAAACTTCATTCCTGTTCCAAACGTCTCAAACGTGTTGGGGTTTCCCCTAAAGGCACTTATGATTGTATCCATATTCCAGATTGTGGCTTTAATCATTTCTGTACTTCTTCTTGTGATCGTATTCAAGCGATCCCTTGTAAGCGCAGGGATCATTCTGTCGGCGTTTGTAATGGATGTGATTTACGTAATTCCTGTAAACTTACCAAGCGCTTCTATGACGCTCAATTAGCTCATAAGGAATACCTCGAAAATCTTCACGACTCTAGGAAAGGCATTAATCTTACTACTTCTCAAGCTAAAAAACTTGGTGACCTCATTAAGCCGTATATCGACAATGGTCAATCGATTTACGCTGCGCTATCTGATCATCCGGAGATCACACAATGCGAAAAAACTATCTATAACTATATCAATCAAGGTGTCTTCTCCGTTAATGGGCTTATTAACTTGGATCTTCGATTAAAGCCTTCTAGAAAACCGTCTAAAAAAGTGGTATCCAAAGTTCGTAAGGATCGTGCCTATCTAAAAGGGCGCACGTATAAATGCTTTACTGAATATATGGATCTTCATCCTTATTCTTCCGTGGTGGAAATGGATACCGTTTATAATGACGAATCTAAAGGTCCTTTTATTCAGACATTTCAGTTTGTAGATTATAACCTTATGATTGGTATCTATCATACTGAAAAAACAGCTGCCGCTATGGTAGACGGTCTTAAACAAATCAAAGAAGCTCTTGGCGATAAAGAGTTTCGCCGCCACTTCCAGGTTATCCTAACCGATCGTGGCAGCGAATTTGTCTATGCCAATGAGTTTGAAGCACTGGGCTGTAAAATCTTCTACTGTGATCCGATGCAGTCTTCACAGAAGCCGCATGTAGAGAACAATCATCGTTTATTTCGTTATATATGTCCTAAAGGAACAGACTTGAAACAACTTGGGCTTCATTCACAAAAGGACTTGGATCTGATCTTCTCTCACATCAACTCTTATCCCAGAGAAGTAAAATTCGGTAAAAGTCCGATAGAAGAATTCATGTTCTATCATCCAAATTCCGAATTCTTAATAAAGTTAGGACTTAAAAAAATTGACTCGGATAAGATCATTCTTAAGCCGAGTCTTTTAAATAAATAAAACATAAACCATGACAGGAGAAACATCACCAAGATTATCTAAAAGGCAGAGGAATTTAGTCTTACATCCAAAAAGAACTATTATTCTTCTGTTCCTTTTGTCGTGGTTGAAATTTCTCTTACATGACGTTGATAGTATACCATGAACTACGATTTTATTTCAATACTTCCTTAAAAACTTCTCATATTTTCTTTATTTATCGCTTTTGTATCACTTATTTCCACTATATATTTTTCGACCTTTAAAAGTGGAAGTTACTTTTGCACTTCACGGTAAATTTATCTATGAAAAGCGGTGTTATTCGATCAGAAAGCAACAGACTGATTGCTTTGTGCTGTGAGTTAGTCAGGCTTTGTTTTTCATTCTTGTCGGCACATGAACTTCCGTCATTTTATAAAAATTTGAAATTATTAAAAAATATCGATGATTTTTTGTATTTCATGGATTTAGGGTGTATATAAAAGAGGGAGGTATATTTATATGTATTAATTTATAAACAAGATTAAAAATAATACAAAAACCTTTAAATAGGGGTTTAAAATGATTTTGTTTATGTTATAATATCGTCGCCGCTGAAAGGCGGCGGAAGGAGAGGACATATGTCTGATCACTTCAAAACCACCGATAGGTCAAACATGGCAGAGCGTAAATTATTCGGCTCACTCTATGAGGTAGTTAATGCTGCTGGAAATAGCTGCGTTAATTACATTAATCTTTTATATAAAAGCATTATCTAAGTAGATTGGACACAGCCGATAATTTACGAAAAAAAGGAGTGAATTACCGTTCACTCCTTTTCTGTTGGCCCAATCCAACTGTGAGGTTTACACTGATATTATATGCTAAACAGCAAGAAATAGCAAGCATGAATTGAATTTATTTTAACGGATTGATTTATGGCAATCAATACTCTTGATTTGATTGATATTAGGTTGATCAAATATGCTGTAAGCTTATCAGTTTTGCTTTTACTGGCATGAGCTTCAGTGAATTTTCTGAAAATTGAAATTATTAAAAAAAATCGATATTTTTTTGTATTTCATGAATTTAGGGTGTATATAAAAGAGGGGAGTATATCCATATGTATTTATTTATAAATGATAATAAAAATAATACAAAAAGCTTTAAATAAGGGGTTTAAAATAACTTTGTTTATGTTATAATATCGTTGCCGCTGAAAGGCGGCGGAAGGAGAGGACATATGTCTGATCACTTCAAAACCACCGATAGGTCAAACATGGCAGAGCGTAAATTATTCGGCTCACTCTATGAGGTAGTTAATGCTGCTGGAAATAGCTGCGTTAATTACATTAATCTTTTATATAAAAGCATTATCTAAGTAGATTGGACACAGCCGATAATTTACGAAAAAAAGGAGTGAATTACCGTTCACTCCTTTTCTGTTGGCCCAATCCAACTGTGAGGTTTACACTGATATTATATGCTAAACAGCAAGAAATAGCAAGCATGAATTGAATTTATTTTAACGTTATATGAATTGAATTTATTTTAACGGATTCATTTATGACAATCAATACACTTGATTTGATTGATATTAGGTTGATAAAAAGCGCTGTAAGCTTATCAGTTTTGCTTTTTCGGGCATGAGCTTCAGTGAATTTTCTGAAAATTGAAATTATTAAAAAATATTGATGTTTTTTTGTATTTCATGAATTTAAGGTGTATATAAAAGAAGGAGGTATATTTATATGTATTGATTTATAAATTATGATAAAAATAATACAAAAAGCTTTAAATAAGGGGTTTAAATAACTTTATTTGTGTTATAATATCGTTGCCGCTGAAAGGCGGGGAAGGAGAGGACATTTATTCGGCACACTTAATGAGGCAATTAATGCTGCTGGAAATAGTTGCATTAATAACATTGATTTTCTATATCAGAGAATTAAGAAAGTAGCGTAAGTGCAGCCAATAATTTACGAAAAAAAGGAGTGAATAGCCGTTCACTCCTTTTCTGTTGGCACACTCCAACTGAGGCTTACACCGTTATTATATGCCATACTGCAAGAAATAGCAAGAGGAAAAATTTGTTTTTTATGTCTATAAGCTTGCAGTATCTGGCCTTGTCTTTTTTACTATCTCAAATAAAAATCATGAAGAACAGCGCCGCTCATAAGAATACAGCTTTTGTATATCATAATACACACCGAGAAACTATAAACACACAAAATAAAAAAGTAAGAAATCTCCCTCAATAAAGCCACTATTTGACTCTTTTAGCAATATTTGGAAGCTTTTTCGCTATTTACAAGCAAAAATAGGAATGATATAATCTAAAATAGGAAAGCAAAATTTGTCAGAATAGAGGTGTGAAGCATATGGAAGCGCATGAAATCGAATTGGTAAAAAGGTTACAGGAAGGAGATCAGCAGGCCTTTGATGAACTTTATCAGCAATACTATCAAAGAGCCGTTGCGCTTGCATATCGCTTTACAAAGGATTATGCAGATGCAGAGGATATCGTACAGGAAAGCTTTATCCAAGTACATAAATCAATCAATACACTGCAGGAGCCTGCCTATTTCTATAGCTGGCTGAATCGCATCATTCATAATAAATGCGTAAATCTGTTTTATCGCAATCGTAATGAAAATGCGGTCGATCCGGCAAAGATGGAAGCGGTAAAAACCTATGAGGAAAAGCGTCGTTATATGCTTCCGCATCGGGAAAGTGACTATATCAGTGAACAAGAGGTATTACAGCGCATTCTTTCACAAATGGATGATAAATATCGTGAGGTAGTAGAGCTTGCCTATTTACAGCAGATGAAATTAGAGGAAATCGCAAAGCTTTTGGATTTACCGCTCGGAACGATAAAAACACGCTGTCGCAGAGCAAAGAGTGAATTAAAGCGATTGATCGCAGAATTTGAACAAACAGAAAACAGAAGAATCAGCTTTGAGGCAGATACGATATTGCCTGCAGCGACAATCTTTACACTCGCAAAATACAAAGGCTTTATGAAGCAGCACATATCGAATTTTTTTACAGGACCGGCGGTGAATATTGCGGTTGCGACATCACTCAGTGTACTTGCGGTATCAGGTACGGCAATGGCTTTAGAGGATTTCAATCATTCCTCACCAAGCAGTGAACAAACGAATACAACAGCGAATACAGAACCAAGCCTTGAAACAGATCAAAAGCTTGCGGCTCGCTCATTCGGTAATTACACCTATGATGATATCATGATTACAAATTCAAGAGAGGCATATTTTGTCTTAATTAATTTTGCATCTACAAAGGATGAAATGTTAACTAAAACAACAGATGAATTAGATAGAATCAATGTGATATATAAAGCTTTACAAAAAGCAAATGATAAATATTATCAAATGTTGATTGACAGAGGATGGAGTGAACTGTTTCTCTCTGTATATAATTAAAGGTATGAGACTTCATACTTTTTAATTACCTCTGCGTTTTTATAAATTCACATTTATTATCATTTATATTTTGTTTTATCAATTTATTTCCATTATTTGTATTGATAATCTTATATAAAATTTTAAGTTTTTTTCTAAAGTTTGAAACCTTTTTATTTTTATTTTTGTCCCCAGTATACAATCTCAGTGTTGTTGAACAAGATGAATGATTCTTTTTATATGAGAAAGATATGTAGGAAAGAAAGGAAGATGTTTATGAGAAAGATAATGTTTATCATATTTACGTTATTAATAGCGACTATCAGTATTCCGATACTTAACGCTGATAATGATAAGTTGAATGCGGCTACTAACTATTCAACAGGAAGTAAAGTATTTATCGGGAATGATTCTTATACAATTATTGATCCTAATACGATGACTTTATTAAAGGATACAGCTACTGATGCAGGTGAGGTTACTTGGAACGATGCAGTTGCCTCATTAAGCACTTTAGCAAGCAAGTACGGAGAATTGGGAAGCAAAGCTGTTTCAAATAAATTCACTTTACCGAAAACATCAGATTTAACAAGTATAATGAATACAGGCAATACAGCTTTAGTAACCATTGACACAATAAATACCGATTGGTGGTTAGGTGATGAATCAGTAGATAACAGAAGTAAGTTTGTAGGAGCAAATACAAATTCGTTGGTTACTGATGTCAGCATAATTAAGAATGTGTTGGATAAAGAGAATAAAGTTTGTAATATGGAACAAACAGTAACAGAACAGGGAATAAAGCCGACCGAAGGTGGGAAGGATGAAGATGATGTTTATGTTACTAGAATACCGGTGGCTACATGGTGGGCTTCGGGCATGGGAATGAAAGCACGGCTTTTCAGTGATTCCCAGTGTAGTGTTGATTTAGGACTTGTAACCTATCTAAGTCAAGGTGTTAAGGGAATTATTGTGGACGGTTCCAAGGCATCTTCTCAAGCTCCGACAGAGGCACTGAAGGAATTTTTTGTGTATTATACATTAGCTGCATACGGTGGGGATGAACATTTAAAACAATGTTTGGGAGATGGTTCAAAGATAATTAAGAAGCTTTCTCAAACGGATGTCTGTCCTAATGATCCTTCTTTAACTGTCGGTCAACCTTTTTATATTCATGGTCCTAATAAGATTCCTTCAAACGAATGCGTTGAGGCAGAAGAAAATCCATTTGGTGTTAAAAGCTTTATGTTTTTGTCGGAGACCAGGCCTTATTATCGATTTTATACTATCGATATGGGAGAATCCACAGAAATTACTTGTCCCGGTCATGAACAAACTGCAGGGACATCCTCTGTAAGACCGTTGCTTACATTAAATCAAAGCAGCATCTCATATTCAAGTGCTTCTAAACCGACATTTAACATCAGCTCTGCTATTAATCAACCAATTCCTCAAATAGGTGATTATTCTTATCTTACTTTGAATGATTCTGATTTAGGTATTGGATTAGATTCAAGTAATCCTAATGTTTCAGGTAATACATTATCTGTCACAAGAGGAAACAGTGTCAATATTCCTGTTAGTTTAAGCGGTACTACATCAGGCACTCGTTATGTCAGTGCGGTTGCGACAACAAGCAATGGCGAAAGATACAGTGTATTAGGCCAAGTAAATGGTAATACAGGTACCGTTCAGCTTGATTTAACTTCACTCGCAAACTATCAAACAGCGAAAACCTTGAATCTTACTCTTTATCAAGAAGTGGACGAAGGAACGAAAACTACTTACAGAGGAAACGGTACACAAATTACATTAGATATGCAAGCCGCTCCGATTACCGATATTACATTTACCCCTAACTATCCAAACGGAAAAACAAGCTGGACTGAAGGAGATGCAGGTATTGATGCGGCAGGTGCTAAAACAGGAACCTTTACCTTTACCGGTGGAACAAGCGGTGTGAACGATCCTACAAGCGGTAAGGATTATAAGAAGTGGGAAATCGTTGATGCTTCAGGGAATCCTACTACAGATGCGAATTTCAGTATCACTAATAATGAATTATTCGCTAAGAAAAAGATAACTAAAGGAACCTATACATTAAAAGTAAAGGTTACGGATAATGAGAATGAAACATTTACCAAAACGATTACAATAACGGTACTAGGATATCCTGTACCTACACTCGAATTTAATCCGACAAGTTCGACTCTTACGTATGGGGATAATCCGACGAAGGTAAACAATACGATCGGTACCTTTACGTTAAAATACCCGCAGGGAGAGCCAACCTCTAATATTGCATCTATTCAATTAGGAACAGGCGGAGATGAATCACATTTCAGTATTGATACAAGTGGTAATCTTAAAGTAAAAGGTGCTGATTTAGATGCAGGAACCTATAGCGTAACTGTTTCAGGTAAGGATGGAAACGGTGTTGATTTTACTAAAACAGTTTCTATAACAGTAGCTAAAAAGAATCAAGACAATTATCAAATCACAAACAGCGCAAATTATTCCCTACAAGTGAATCAAGAAATCAATATCACTACTACAGGTAATGACAGCGGAGAAAATGAAACGTATACGATTACGAACGGTAACAGTGTAGCGCAGATTTCAAACAGCACCAAATTCAAACTGTTAAGCGCAGGAACCTTTACCCTTCAAGCTACGGTTGCGGGCAACACAAACTACAACAGTAAAACAGTAACGAAACAGATAACGGTATCTCAATTACCTACTCAAAATCCACCTGTTTCAATCACAAGTAAGGATTCCATTATGTACGGTGAGACCTACACTCCTTCCTACAGCGGCGGACAAGGAAGCGGTGCAGTGTCATGGTCGATTGAAAATGATAACGGTACAGGAGCTGCGTTGAGTAACGGTAAGGTTACAGTTACCGGTGTAGGTACATTCACAATAAAAATAACGAAGGCAGGTACAAGCAGCTATCAGGAATCTACAGCTACTAAGGTCATCACAGTAAATAAACGTAAGACAATCGTCAAGCCAAAGGACGTAACGAAATCAGTAGGTCAGACATTTAAAGATAACGGTGCAACCTACAATCCACAGCCTGTCAGCGGTGATAATATAGGAACACTTACTATCACAAGTAAATATCCTGATAATCAAGCGGCAGGAAAATATACAGACGGTATACAGGCAAGCGGCTTATCCAATCCAAATTATGAGTTTGAATATCAAGAGGGAACATTAATAATCAACAGTAACGCACTTCCGAATAACGGTGAAGGCTATTATAAGGTAACAGGAACCAAAGGAAAGAATAACTGGTATATCAGTGATGTTGAGATATCAGCTACAGGTAAGAATGGTTATGATGAAATCAGTAATGATGGAATTAATTTCCAGACTAGCCCGTTAGTTTATTCGACTGATGGCGATTATCCGACTGACTTCTACTTAAGAAATTCAAGCACAGGCTTAGTTGCCAAGGCAATCCGATATCAAGTACGAATCGATCAAACACCGCCTGATGTACCGACCATGACGATGAAACAAATCAATAAAAGTGTATTCGCAAGATTCATCAATGCGTTAAGCTTCGGTAACTGGATGAATCAAGCGGCAGAAGTTACTATGACAAGCAGTGATGCGACAAGCGGACTTGATTACTATGAATACACGGAAACAAGTAAGAGCGGCACAAACACAAAACAAAGCACAAGCGGAGTCGTCACATATCGCGATGATGTAGAGCTTACGTTACAGGCAAAGGCATGCGATAAGGCAGGCAACTGCAGTGCATTAAGCAGCGGTGAAGGAATCATGATCGATCGCAAAGCACCGAAAATAACCGGTGTAAAGGATAAGAGTGAATATAAATTCTATTACTTACCGAGATTTGTAAAGGTCACCGATGATTACAGTGGTTTATCGTACAGCGAATATAAGCTTGACGGAGCTATGGCAGGAACGATACAAGATAACATCGATGAGAGAATAGACGCAGTCGGAGATTATGAAGTCTATGCGATAGACAACGCAGGAAATGATATCACGATTACATTTAAGATAGTAGCGTTACCTGACATTCAAACGGAAATTGACGGAAGCGATCAATCGAAGGATATCATCGATCAGGTGATTGATGAGTTAGATCAAATCAAAGACAAGATCGATGCGACAGAAAAACAGGATATCGAGGAATGGATCAAGGATGCCTTAGATAAGTGGAACAGCTTAAGGAAAAAGGTAGTAGAAACCGATGATAAGAGCGCCAAGGTAGAAGGTCAAGGAAACACAACCTTTGATCCGAGCGTGGTATTGATCGTGGATGATATCACATCCAACACAAGTAATATTCCGCCGCTCCCGAGAAAAGCAATCGTTGTATATGACGTATACCTTCAGAAAGGAAATGTCAAAATACAGCCTGACGGCAGTATAAAGGTATACTTACCGTATGTAGAAAAAGCGACTTCTGTAGGTTATGCGATGGGCGGAGCGAAAAGCAGTGCGAATCCTATCGTCTATCAAATAGATACAAAGAATAAAGTAACAGAGCTTAAGGTACAACGAGAAGGAAACTTTGTCACCTTTATCACAGATAAGCTGTTGCGATACGCGATCAGTAACGATAAACAAGAACTCAATAAAGATGATATGTGTGTGGTAGGACCTGATGGAAAGCCGACTACGGGTGATGAGGTATGCGGATTACCTAGTGATGATGGTAAACAGCCTGAGAAGAAACCTGACGGAAGCGTTGAAGTACCGGATGGTGGTAAGGTAGAATTTCCTAACGGAACTGAAATCGATACACCGGATGGCGCAATTATTCATCCTGACGGATCGGTAACATTACCTGACGGTACGGAATACGATCCTGACGGAAACAAGAAACCTAGTAAACAATGTGCATTAGAAGGCAAGGACATCAACATCGATACTGACGGTGATGGATTACCTGACTTAAATCTTGATATCAACGGTGACTGTATTTCAGACTTGAATATCGATACGAACTTCGATAACATCCCTGATATCAACATTGATACAAAGGGCGACGGTAAACCTGATATCAACGTCGATACAAATAACGACGGTAAGGCAGACTTAAATATCGCCATTATCAAGCGTTGGATTCCGAATAAAAACTGCAGCTATAAAGGCTTTGATTATGATACAGGAGAAGGCTTTACCCCTATTTTAAATATCGATACTGACGGAGACGGCAAGCCTGATCGTAATGTAGACACTGACGGCGACGGTATCCCCGATTTGAATGTCGATGCGGATTGGTTTGAAAAGAACGGCAAGCAACAACCGATCGGCGGAGCCAATACCGGAGATAACACCAAATGGTTATGGTGGTGGATATTATTGATAGTTACCGGTATCACATTGATCTATTCACAGTATAAAAAGCATCAAACAAAAAATAAATGAATTTGAAAGAAGCAGGAGTATCGTCTCTTGTTTCTTTATTTATAAGTAAATGATAAAATAATTTAAATAGCTGTTTATATGATTTTTAATAAACTAAAATTATGACAGGAATCGATGGTTTTCTAAAACAGAAGTTTTACGAAAATTAAATATGAATATGTAAATAATCATGAACTAAATTGTCAATTATTAAATTGTAAATTTAAATATCATATATAATATACATAAAAATATTGTGGGGTGATGAAACATGGATAGAAAGTCAGTACAGATTTTATTAAACTATAACTTTGGGGATTATTTGAAGGAACGCTTGTATGAGCATGATATGACACTGCGCCAATTAAGCATCAAAACAGGAATTGATTATATCGCCTTGTCAAAGATTACATCTTCCAGACCGCGTAAGACAACCTATCAGGAATTTATTGCCATTATGTGGGCATTAAATGAGGATGTTGAGGATTTTCTTGATTATGCGTTAAAGCGACCGAAGGTATTCAGAATCACTCGGGAAGCCGGCAGAATTCTTAATGTTAATGAGTTAGCGTCCATAGCTCGTATTATGCGCTTGAAGCCTTATCAAAGAGATGCGCTGTTTGGGATGATCAACAGCATTGTTGAAGGCTTTTTGAAGGCCAATGAAAATAACTGATAGATGGGGCTGTGACGAGTTTTGTATTCCTTGCGGTTTGTTTTTGAAAGTGTAGGGGTGTATTGTGATGAAGCGGCAGTATAGTATGAGTGCTATGCTGTTTTTTTGTATTTTTGATGATAATTATAAGCTGCTTGTGCGTTAAGCGGCTTGAAAAAAGCTTTCGCAAAAGAGCTGCAGGTGATTGCGGTTTCCCCAGCTCTGAGATTAATTAAGGGGATACGAGAGTGTTATTATTCAATTCGATGGATATAAAATAAAAAAACGAGTAGCCTCGTTTTTACTGTAAGTTAGATTGACTCATTGCTTTAATCGCTTTCTCCACTTCAGGTCGAATAGATTTGTCAACATTTGCCATGTCCATTACTTCATCCATGCTTTTGTGTGTCGTTCGCATTAGCCCGAGTGTCATGTCGATTGCCATTTGGATTTTACCTTCAGTGCGTCCTTCAGCACGTCCTTCAATACGACCTTTGGCAAGACCCTCGGCAAGTCCTTCTTCTCTTACACCTCTTGATAAGTCGCACATACCATCAACCTCCCTGCCTATCGCTCTTGTCATCATTATACCATAGTTTTGACTTAATTGATATTTTTTATCCTCTGCCGGCATCTTTGCTTTAAATAATAGATTCAACATTTTCATCATGCCGTTCTTATCATCTTTACTATCATATTCACGTTTTGGATAAATCATCACGACTGACAGCTTATCGTAATCCTCTTTCGGAAAATGATATTTTGTCTCCAAGCACTCCTCTGTGATTGTGTACTTGTTCAGCACACCTTCCATCGCTTTACTTGAATTCATCACGATCCATATCGAATAGACCTTTTTAAGATTCTGAAACTCTGAATTCTGAAAACCGCCCTGCATGTTTTTCTGTTTCGCTAATAACCTGCTGCAATAGTATACCGCTCTGCTTAGGATAGGATACGGGGTATTACTGCTGTTCTGTGCTTCGATGTTGATAAACAATCCGATTCTTTCGTTCTCCTCAGAATTCGGCAGCTTCGCATCAAACAAGATATCATATTTGATTTCAGCCCCGTGAACAGACTGATCCTCAACATTGCGACCTTGGATTTTATCTGTCTCATCATCTACTGACACATCTAACTGCGGATCATGCTCAATATAAGAGGGTATCTCCTCAACCGGAATATCCCGATATTCCCAAACACACTCCTTCATAATCCGTGCCAGTATCTGTTTGTTACTCAATATTTTCTTACAATACTCGTCATACGCTTTATTCAAATCATTGGTTTCGATCGCATCTGCGATTTCTAATTTACTCCCCATAGGTTCACTCCCCGCTGTTTTATCGGTATCAATCAGAAGCCCCTAAATCGCTTCTTTCAGCTGACTGAGCTATATCATATCCCAAAAGAGACTGATATCACTGTTCAACTGTTTGTTTTATCGCTTTTATTACGTTCTATGCCTTGGTTCGACTGATTTCAGACAATATCAATACTTTCATATATACCTTCATTCATTATTCCCGTTCATTAGGCAGATGGTCATGATGCTCACTCAAGTCAGACATTGAAATCAGAACGGCACTGTCGCCGTTATCCGCTTACCTTTGTTTTTTGTTTCGCTTCGCACGCCGTCGCCGTTTTTTTCAAACTGTTGTCCGCAGCTTTTGCGACATCTGAATCACTCGTACCGTAATCACGCTCAAGCTGAGGCAGACATTGCTGCTGATGCCAATTCTTAGGAAAGCCCAGCATATTCGTTATCGTTGCCGGATCAATAGAGCCGATTAATCTGTGTAATTGCTTAAACCGTCTGCGTAATGAATTATTCACCAAAGCAAACTGATTTCCGTACAAGAAGACCCGCATGGTGATAAAGATATTGTACACATCCTTGCGCTTGTCGGCAGACTTGATATCATAGTAAGAATGAAGTCTCGTACAATAAACGCTGTTTTCTCGGCATTGAAACCCAAGCATGGTCTTGCCGCAGAGAATTCTTTCCTTAAATTCCGATAGATTGCTTAAATACGAGATCACCTGTTTAGAACTGAGTGCTATCTTGGTGCCCAGATCCTGTGAAAGCTGCTGACTCAAATACTTAAGAATCACAGCTTGATCGCTTTCCTTCATACAAGAATAAAAGGTGATTGCCTGTTCAAAACGCAATTCATGAAATAAGCGAATAAAGAAATCAGACTGCTCCTGCTGTCCTTGATTTCTCTGCTTCTTTGCCCGCTTGTTCGCTGTTTTGTTATCATTAAGCTTGTTTTCTTTATACGCTTTGACAAATGTCGCAATCAGCTCCGCCGCTTCAAGTGCCTTGTCCTCACGATAATTTTCCAATCTCAAATAAGCATCATCGCTGTCGGAATGCCGGTGTATAAAGCTATAAGAAACCAAAGCCTTGAACCCGATCTCAATTTCCGAAATTGCCTTATAGAAAATGTATTTAACCTCTTTATCAAATATATGCAGATAAGCAAGCTCATCAAAGGTCGCATTTTCATAAAAGCTGCCGTCGTCCTTCATAAGCAGTCTGCCGTAGCAATCCATCACATGATGAAAGCTGTTGCGCAAAAAATAATTTTCTGCGATCTCTTTGTTGCCGATAGACAGTCCCTTGGCTTGCAGACTTTCAACCTGTTCCTCGGCAATATTAAAAAAGCATCCCATAGTAAAACCCCCGTTCTGTATTCGCTCCCACTCAAGCGTTGTTTACGTTTTAGGAATCGGCAGAACCACGTGCTCAGAATTATTTTCATAATCGAGGTCTGCGCTTTCTGCCTTCTTGTGACTCTATTGTAAGGGGTTCCGTAAATAAAGTCAATGGATTTTTCGAATATAGAAAAAAGTAAATGTGCCCAAAATTTCGGATATTGCAAAAAAGGAAAGCTTTGATGTTTTTGGATATTGATATCAATCAAACCGTCAAACTGCATTCATCCCTTTTTCAAGCTTCATTCACGCCCTTTTTTACCACGCTCAACCGTCGCTCCCCGCATTTTTATATAAATTTTTAACTAAGCTTATAAAATTATCGATTATTCTTCATTAATGTAGTATAATTTATACCATCAAAGAATCCTATGATTCAGAGGGGAGAAGTGCTTATGAACAAATAATGCACAATAGAGCTAGGTCTTACAGAAATCTAAACAAAATTCGAATAAAGGAGGAGAATGATGATGAAAGAAACAAGCTTGGACTATTTATTGAAACACAATTTTGAAGACTATTTAAAAGGACGCTTAGAGCATCGCAATTGCGATATGCACCATTTGTGCTTACGCTGTTCCATTAATCCGCAGATGATGAGTGAAATTATCCACGGCAAGTCTAACTCTCAGCTTGCATTGGTTTATCTCTACATATCTGCGATGCTGGCGTTGGGAGATACTCCGGATGATTACATAAAATATGTGTCACAGACCATAAGCGATGAGAATCTTGTAAGCGAATTATCGAAAGATCCTAAAATCATCGAGGCTTACGAAATGGTTAAAAAGGTAAACGCATTGCGTAAATACGGCTGTAATATAACTCCCTATATCTTCAGCATGACTGCAAACGCGATATACTATCATAACGGAAAAGAAGTAGGTCCGTTAGATGTCGATTACACTGAGCAATACATCAAAAAGCATTTTTTCATGTAAGCATGCTGCGCCGTAAGGGGTAAGCCGTAGGGCGAAATCTTGCGATACGCTGTCGTTAATAAAAGAAGCTTAAGGCGGTAATGCTGAGAATTATAGCTTGAAGGGTGGGATATGAATGAACAAAGACGATTTGGATCTCTTGATGAGCACTAACTTCGCTGACTATTTAAAGCATAAATTGGATGAACTTGATATGACAATGCGACAGCTGAGTGATTTATCGTTGATTGAATATAAGGTGCTGTCTAAAATTACGGTATCAAAGGGGAAACCGCGAAATACCCGATTTACCGAGTTTATCGCAATTCTTGATGTGTTCGGTGATGATATTCAGGATTATATGGATTTTGTTTTCGGCAGAGCGAATCGAACGAAGCATAAGCATAAGCTTATGAAGCAGCTCAACTTAAATCAGTTAAGCCTGTTGAATCATATTCTGACTGATATCGAACCTGAGCAAGTAACTGATTATTTGTTGTTGCTGAATCATCTGCCTAAAATCTATCGTAAACAGAATACGAGTACGAATACGAATAAGAACAAAAAATAAATTCTATATCAAACGATCTGAACCTACATTAATCAGAAAATAAAAAAATCAGCTGAATTATTTAACGACTGCGATCAAGAAACAAGAAGGAATGTTCTAAGGAACAGGAATTCTTGTTTTTCTTTGTCTTGTCTTTATTTTTTATGCTTTGTTATGCGTTTTCAGCCGGCTTTATTTATCGTGATCAACGGCTTTACCTATGGCTTTTCAGGTGCTTATTTCACACATTGTCTTGCATCTGAGAACAAACCGGGAAATGTGTTCATGTGAGAGCCGTTTTCGGACAATAAATTTTAACTTTTTTTACGCTGAAATGTCATAAAAATCAGCATTTTTATAGCTCAAACAGATAAAACCAACCGAAGTGCTGCCTTTGCTGATCTGTTTAAATATGTATAAACAGTGATTTTATGAATAAATACAAGCAAAAAGAGATGAAAACAGCCTATTTATCGCTTGAACTGCAGTAAATATTATCACTAATCTATTACTGATATATTATTAATACAATAAGGTTAAACGAAGTTTACTTTTCGACAAATTATGTTATAATAAAGTTGATTGGAAAATTTTGTATTTAAAAGGATACAGAGGAGATCAACGAAAGTAAACTAGGCATAGAAAACAGTAAGAAAACCTATAGGGTCAACAGCTGATAAAGAGATAGAAAGGAGTAATTGAAATGAATGAAATTCCAAAGAAAAAACTTGAAAAATTCGGTCTATCAATCAGATGCAACAGAAAGAGAAATCTAAGTCTTACCAATGCTGGGAAATGGACACAGAGTCACTTTTGTGAGGGGATCTGCTCACAGAATTCCTTGATTAATATTGAGAAGGGGAAAATCGGCAGATTTATAGAGAATTACCCGAAGCTGGCGGAGCGTTTGGAGCTGCGAGTGGCTCACAGTGATGAAATCGATAAGCGTATTTTGCATTTTACGAAGCGTATCTACAGAACGATTGAGTATTATGAATTTGATAAAATGCGTAAGTATTTCGATAGACTCTATGAATTGCTGGAGCCTGTAAAGGATTGCTTATGGTATTATGATTTGTATCAGGCAGCGAAGGCTGTGGATGATTATTATCTGAGCAGAAAGTTTTTGGTTAAAACAGACAGAAATTATTATTTAGATATGATAGATTTGTTGCCGGAGCAGTGGGATGAAATTATAAAATCTGTCGTATTCATAGCTGCATATCAGAATGTAGATGATTCAGAATACAGTGAGTTATTTAAGACACAAAATATGCAAGATTGCGTAAGTGCATTTAATAAGGTAAATATCCTGCTGTATTATTTCGGCCAAGGACGTACCGTAATGCTGTTGAATCTGACAAGGAAATATGAAATGGAATTTAAAAAGCAAAAGAATGAATTGCGCCTTCTTGATTTATACGGAATCAAGTTGCCGTTTGTTAGTATTCATGATGCTTACGAGGTAGAGGGTGCTTATAATTCTATGCTGCATATCATGCGTACCCGTGAGGTAGCCAGATATAAAAGGGCAGAGTGTTACTTCAGTTTGGGTTCAGCGTATCTGAATATGCAGGAGTATGAGAAGGCCTTGGAAGCATTTGAAACGTCATATGAATATGACGATGTTCGTAATAAGCCGGTGTATGCTTATCTAGTTCATACACAAAGGGTGATGGGCCTCAAAGTTAAGTTGCCTCATTACGATAAAGAGGATATTGAAAGATATTCTGTGATTTATCAAAAGCTCTACGATTATTATGCGACAATCGAGAAGGATGAAACTCAAGCTGAGAAGTATATTATGACACATATTGCGCCTATGGTTGATGGAGATATCGATAAAGCATTGTTAAATCTGATCGCCGAGGAGCTGAGCCTAGCTACCAACGAGAATAATCATCATAAGATAATGGCGAGATTTAATAAGAAATTAAAGAAAACCTATCGAATGGTGACCAATGTATTAGATCTGAGCATTATAAAAAAATAAAGTAGGGACGATATATACGAAGCCCGCAGCGAGCAATCGGCAGACTTCGTATTAAAATCCTTGCTTTTATTTTTTTATAAAGCTTTTTTTATTTTATAGTCAAGTGATGGTATTTTATGAAAAATCATTGATTTCATAGTGATTTTGGGGCTCCGACGGGAAATTTTCTTGATAAAAAAAGCAATATTTTGGGTCTGATGATGAAAATAGGCCATTTTGGGGGTAAAAAAACGTGTTTTTAGAGCAAGTGGGCGAAAGGTGAAATTTCGTATATTTAAATCAATCATTAAGTATTGAATCGGGATATTTGATTTATCTTTCGAATAAAGAGTTAAGGAATAGTAAAATATTGGAAAAATAGATAATCATCTGAGTTGAAGTTGGGGGTATGAAAAGTGCTGATTTCGGCCTGTTTTACACTTCGACTTTAACTCGCGCCGGAATCATTGCCTTATGGTAGAAATTATTTTATCATAAAGGCGTAGAAATGATGGGCCCGTCAACTCCTACAAATCGCATATCAATCAAGGAGGAGAAGATTATGAAGAAATTTGTCATTTCTGCAATTTGTGGCCTGTGCTTATGCGGAGCAATCGCAAGCATGGCAGCTAACAATGGCTCTAATGAAGTACCTGCAGTAGGTATCAGATCTACCGTTGGTATTACTTCTTAATATAGGTTCATTAGAGCAAGGCTTCGGGGGAAGCCTTGAGATTCAGGAGATACTAGCGTGGGGAATCGGAACAGGCGGAATGAAGGTTAGGGCATATTCTCACAGAATTTAGAAAAACTACATGGATGTACCCCCATACTCTTCGTCATTCCTACCTGTTCAGGAATGAAACTAGATTCTGTGGTAATGTGTCTTAGCTACGAGGTTTCATTCCCTAAAGGTGCCCTGGAAATTCTTTATGTGTCTACACGCACAATCTCAAAAGAGAATGCAATTTGATTGCAATGCGATCCTGTTGCATTCTCATCCAATGGGAAATTGGAAATGGTTTCACGAAGTGTCTAGAGTATGGGACACTTCTTTTTTTATGTTATGGCGGGGAGAGGGGGAGTATCACTCTCGTGGGGGAATGGCAGTGGTGTCGGCAGTGCCTGTTACTAGTGTGTAGCGAAGCGGAATATTAATGCGCTTCTGATTTTAGATAAATGAACAGAACTTTAATCCCGAGGTGCAGGGGCTAAGGTTCTTTTTAATTTGGAATAGAAAAGGGGCTGTAAGCATCGGGGGTTGAGCGATGCGTTACAGTCCCATTATATTTAATAGCCCGTTATATTTAATAGTCTATTATATTTAACGGTCCTTTATTTTTATAGATAATAGGTAAATGGATGGGGGAATCATCGTGAGATAATTTAGCGGGGAAAGTCTCGTTGTTTAGCTGTGTTTCTTATATAAGGGGCTGTGTTTGTAGGCGGTGAGGCAGAAATACGCGCTGATACATAGCAGCAACAAATATGTGGTGAAGCTTGTGTTGTCACCGGTATTCGGGGTTTGCGGGATTTTGCGGTTAGTGATTTCGATGACTCTGTTTCTTGATTCTTTATTGATCCAAGCATCATTGATCGTTACTTCTGTCACTTTATCGGATAACTCATAACCGGTAGGGGCTTTGGTTTCCTTGATGTATACCGTATTGCCAAAAGTGATTTCCTTGAAGTTTGCGTTTCCCAGTTGATTGGTGAATGCTTTAGAGAGCTTCTCGGTGCACTCCTTATTCGCATACATGGTAAACTCTGCACCTTGTAAAGCGATACTGCGGTCTGATTCATCTACCTTGTGGATATTGATGTCTGCCTTCATGAGTCTGTTGTCTGCCTCAATCGTTTCCACCTGTCCGTGCTTGGTAAGCTCTACCTTGAACACCTCATCAGTTAAGACATAGTGTGCCAGTGTAGACTTTTCACGAATGTAGTACGTGCCTAGTTCAAGCTCATCAAATACGATGCGGCCGTTGCCGTCGGTTTTCTTTGTATCAATGATATTGGTGAACGCTTCATCTGTAGCTATTTCAAAGGTAACTCCGGCTAAGTAATTCGGTTCATCCTTGGTGATCGGATTGTTGTAGATTCTCATGTAGTCTTCCATAATATGGAATGAGTCTGCGTATTCCTGTTCTGCCTTTGTGTAATGCAGGGAATCCGTTGTGGTCTTGATGATCTCAATGCTTCCTCGTTTTAAGTCATTGTTGATTGGTTCTCCCTCATTGATTTCGATTGTGTATTCCTTTACTTCCTCTCCCGGATAATCGACCTCAAAGTCATATTCCTTTGTATCTAACTGATACTGATTGTTTGTTTGCAGCTCCTTGAAATAATATGCACCGTTCGGTAAATCAAAGTGATTGGTTAAATGGCCTTGTTTATCGATATGTGAGATGCCGATCAATGAACCGTTTTCAATGACTACTTCGCCCATATAGTTAGTAATATCCTCTCTTGCGTATAAACCGAATACGACATCTTGATAGGCTTCGGAGTTGGTAAATGTTTCCTGTTTCTCTAATGCCTTTGTGAAGTCAAGATTGACCTTAGCTCTGTTATTGTTGATGGAAACTGAATTGAGCTGAATATCGGCTTTTCCGTTTGGCTTGATTTCAAAGGTATAGATCGTTTCATCCTTGATGTAGCCATGCGGTGTTTTTGATTCATAGGCTTCATACTTTCCTACAGGCAATAATAGGCTGTCTGTAGTCTGCCAATCGGATTCAAGCACAGCTACGATATCGCCTTTCTTAAAGTGTTCTGTTTGATCCCATGTAGTGATATTCTCTGCCGCTCGTATCGTCAGTTCAGCTCCCAACAGGTTGCCTTGTTCCCATATCGGGTGGTGTTCCTTACCGAAGGCTCCTTCAACGATGTTAGCCTTTCGGAAGCTTTCTCCGGTCTTTGTGAATTGTACCTTGCCTTTGACTTGCGTATTCGTTAGGTTTACCGTTATGGTTTCTGTATCGTTCAAGGTTACTTCATGAATACTTGGGTCATATACATAGCCCTTATCTACCATATCATGATTTCCGTCATATTTCTCTCTGATGTAATAGGTATAATTCGCTTCTAATTCATCAAAGATCGCTTTACCGTTTTCATCTGTCCATGTGGTTTTGATGATATTTGTGAAGTCTTTATCTGTCGCAAGCTCAAAACATACATTCATCAACGGCAGCTTACTGTCTGCATCCTGTTTGAATATTTCAATCGTTCCTCGTTTCAAATAGTTATAGATAGGATCACCGTTATTCACTTGGATCACTTGTTGTTTATCACCGTTGTATGTATAAGTGAAAGGATACTTTTCATCGGATAGTAAGTAATCATCATCTGTAGTGAGCTCAAGCAGATAATACGTACCTTCTTGTGTCAAGGAACCTGTCGCATTGCCGTTCTCATCTACATCAACGATACCTACTAAGGAATCCTTTTCCAGTTGTTCTACTTGTTCACTGAAGATTCCGAACACTACCTTTTTGTATGCTTCAAGCTTATCCTTCAGCTCTGAGCTTTCCATAAGCTTTGTGGTTGGAATGATGCTTGTTTGATGTTGATTATCAAGGGTTAAGATTTCATCAGTTTCTATTTCATTTCCGGCTTCATCTAACCATGTCGGATCGACGATCGCTGTGTTTTCATCCACATAATCAAAGCGGAAGTAATGAGGAGCGTTGTCTAACACATAGCCTTCCTCTGTTTCGATTTCTTGAATACTGTAGATATTGTTTCCTTCACTGCCGATCGGCAAATGACCTGATGTCGTTATCGTTTCTCCGTCCGTTGTCAGTACCGCTACTCTTTGTCCTGCACGATACCATGTTTTTCCATCGATGCCGATGATATCCGTTTTCGCTTTGATTTCAAACTTGACATTAGGAAGCAGACCTCTTTCATAGATAGGGGTGAATAATTCACCGTACTTTGTTTCTGTTGATGTATAGCCCTTAAACAACATCGCTTCCTTTTGAATCTTGACCTGTCCTTTTACCGGTTCATCATTGAAAAGCACTGTGGTAATGATCG
>CANSQL010000031.1 GCA_947649125.1 uncultured Erysipelotrichaceae bacterium
CGCTTGCGTTGATGATATCGAAATGATTCAGATTGTTGTGCTCGATCACATCCTCAGCTACATCGATTCCCGGTGATTCTGTGATCGTCACCTCACTATAGGTTGAATCGATATTCGTTTTCACATCAATCGTTCCGTTTGGTTCATATGTCTTTTTATATACAGGTACATTCTTTGTCCCATACGTATCTGTAAGTGACAGCTTCGCTCCCGTGATTGGATCAATAAAGTAGAAATCCGCATCCGCATTCTCAATGACGATGATGATATCGACCGTTCTTGTGTTGTGATTGGAATCTGTCACATCTACTTGAATATAATATCTGTTTCCTGTTCCGTGATTGTTCAGATCACTCGCTGTTATATCTTGATTCAATGTGATATAGCCGGTCGGTGTTACGGTAAACAAATTCGCATCTGCGTTTTTCGTTCCGTTGCCTGTGTTCTTGGCAAATGTGCTTCCCGATACACTCACCTGTGCCACAGCTACATCCCTTTTCGCAGTACCGCCATTAGGATTCGCACTTGTATGAAGTGCTTTCTTTAAGGTTGTATCCGGCGTATACGTTACTCCTGTCGTCCCCCCATTCTCGATACTTCCCGTTACTACAATATTGCCGGGTACATATACTTGAATCACCTTACCTGTCGGCGTGGTCGCTGTCTCATAATTATCATCACCGCTTAAGGTTCCCGTCAAAGTCGCACTTCCTGCATCACTCGCATTACTTGTCGGACATACTTGCCCTTGTGCATTGATTGTGAAAGGTGCATTACTGTTTGTATTACTTGAAGTATATTGTATCGTTTCACCTGATTTGGAATACGTGGAAGTGATACTTGCCGGAACACTCACACAAGCTCCACCTACAGGAAGCTTCAATACACTTGTATCAGGGAATGCGATCGTTTGCGGATATTTATTCACATTCACGATCAGCTCGGTATCTACCCCTGTAGGTCCATAGATACCGCCTGTAATATGCGCTTTGATCTTTACTGTGTTTTTCTCGCTCGCACTGCTTGCCTTTTTTATCGTCACATTCACTGTCGATGTACCTGAGATACTGATGACAGCGTTCGGATCGGGATCAAGAGTATAGGTGATCACGGTATTCGCAAGCACTCCTGTCGTTGTTTCGATCAGCTTCGTGTTGAAGGTACCGCCGTTGTTTGGTTCACCGCTCGGATCATAGGTCACCTCATATACATTGGAAGGAAGTGCTTTTCCTGCATTCTTGGGGTCTTCCCATCCGACACCGTTCAATTCAGCGGCACTGATCACTATTTTCTTTTTGACTGTAGTTGACATCTTAGTTGGTGATGTACTGTCCGTTACCTCGATTTCTATTTCATACTCACCCGGCGTAAGACCGTTCGCCCCTACTCCCTGATTCACATAGACATTACCGCTTGAATCGATATAGAAGGAGCCGTTATTGCCCTTACCGCTCGGCAAGGAATAGGAATACGGAGTCACACCGCCGCTCACATCCACATGACCGATGCGATTGGATTGGGTATAGCTGGAAGGCGGCTTTGCCCCGCTGCTTCCTGCCTTGATGTTCACTTTATCCTCTATATAATTCGCTGTGATTCCTAACTGAAAGGTAATTGTTTTCGTTGTAGTCGCAGCTTCATAGTTATCTGTTTCAGGTACCTTTGCCTGTATCACAATACTTCCTGTCGCATTTGCCACAAATACGATATCTGCCTTATCACCTGCATTCGCAGACGTAAACGGCAAACCGTTCGATATGATACTGCTGCTCCCCGAAACAAAGGAATATTCGATATTCACATCACTATCCGATATGTCAACGTTCGTATGTGTCGCATGTTCACTATGGTTCGTCGTACCTGTTGTACTGCCCGAAACATAAGTCGTACCTTGATCGTCATTGTCAAAGCTGATCGTCGGCTTTGTCTTCTTGACATCAAATGAAGTACACACCTTTTCAGTCGGATTTCCTGCATTATCTACCGGATATCCGTTATCGTCCACCGCGGTAATACAGAACTTGTATGTTCCTGCCTTTAAACCGCCGTTCACTAAATCAGGCGCATTACTTTTGATTTTTACATTCAATGGTGTACTGCTTGAAGCATTATTGCCGTCTAATCCATCGATTTCAAAGTTTTGATACGAATTATCGCCGTCACCGATCAAATCATAAACCAACGGAGTCACGCCTAACGGATTTGCAGTTACCTTTCCGACTGCCTGTCCTGCATTCACATTCTTACTGAATTCATAATCCCCCGCCGTAGCTCCGCTCTGCGGTGTTTTGGTGTAAGTAATTTTATGCGGATTCACAATTTTAACATTATAGGCACTGCTGAATTGTGATACGGCACTTGGTTGATTATCACCGGTAAATTCCTCGTTCACCAACTTGATTCCGTAGTTACCTAACGGTAAGCTTGTTGTTTCGATTTCCAATGTTCCCGCAGCCGGCTTCCCGCTGAAATTCTGATAATAAATGATTTGATTGCCCGCGTTATAGAATAAAGCTGAAATATGCTTACTTGGATCGGCATTCGAATAAGGAATCTTTATCTTATCTCCCTTCGCAACAGATTTATTTTCATCTGTCACAGAAATCGTACTGATTGAGCTGTCATATATTCTCAGTTTCAATAAGTCAGAAGCAGTTGAGGAAGATATCGCTGTTAAAGAGGCACCTGTCGTAGTCGTATCTAACGCAAACGCTAACTTATTTTTCACTATCCTGGCCGCCATGCGAACAATAAATGCCGATTGTGCACTGCCGTTGTCGGCACAGCTTTTATTCGTATTCGACCAACATACATTGGCAAAATATCCGGGTCCGACATCTCCCATACCGGCTGCATAGCAAGGAGCTTCCCCTAAGCCGGTATAATTCACGCTATAGACCTCTTGTTTCATCCATGCCGCTTTTTCCGTTGCGGTTTTTGTCATCGGTATACCGCGCCATTGAAAGATAGGCTGTGTACCTGCACTTGCCGGGTAACCGGGACCTACCGTCTCCTTCAAGGTATCGGTTGTTAAATTAAATGTACCGCCTACTGAGATATCGTTATAAGTAGGAAGAAAGACGCTTCCCCCTGTCAAGGCCCCCTTTGTATTTTGACTGAGACTCGTATTGATTTCGTTTTCAACGATAAACAGATTCGTATCGGCATAAGCCACAGTGCTTACATTACAGCTTGGTGTATTACAAAGTCCTAAGCGGATATCGCCGCCTTGTCCCAATGCTAAAATCTCACTGCCGTTATGATCCTTGATTGCTTCCATAATAACATCCTTGCCGTCAAAGGAGCCCAATACAAACTTACTTCCTAAGACAGAGCCGCTGCGATTGACTAAAACACTTGTGCCTTTTCCTGCTGCACTCATATTCAAATTATAATAAGCATAGCCTACGGACAACATCGTTATCAGTGCCAAGCTTGCGATCAATAACTTTTTTATCATGAAGCACCTCTCCTATCATTCTCGGTATACAAGACTGTCGTTCAAATAAATCGTTTCTATCCCTTTATTTAAGCTTTCAAATAATGTATAGGCAGACAAAAACAATCATTTATTCTTAAGACATACTACTCCATCAACTACTGTGAACGGATAAGTTTCAATAAAGTTCGTTAAAACAACAATAAAAAATGAAAAAATATATTTTTTTATAATCATATAATATCACATAAATAAATCATAAACAACAAATAACCTTTCACATTGTATAAAACAGTAAAAAAAACAGGAAATATTTTACTCTCCCTGTTTTTGATTAAAATTATTTTCCAAATATCTTGCCATGCTTGCGTATTCACCGCCGTAATCATTTAAAGCTTGAACCAATGTTTTATACTCATCATCAAAGCTGTTATTGCTGAATACGCTGTCATATACGGCACCGTAAGCCTCACGTGCATTATTGATTATTCTGCCGCGATAAGTAAGCGTAGGAAACGGCGGTGCACTCAATGCTTGCGTATCCTCTTGATAGGAATAATCACTTATATTATTACGATCGATAAAGTAATAGGCAGTGCTGATTGCCCCTACAACAAGTGTTGCCGAAAGAATTGCTTGAAGCATCGGTTTTTGATGAAGCTTGGTTCGAAAAGAATGGGTTTGCGCTCCTGCAGCCGTTGAAGCTAATCCCGTATCGGTAATTCGCTTCGCAAAATATACTGCCAACAATGCCTCTAAACCGACGCTGTCGAAGTTCAGATAAATCTGTTCCTGTTCAAGTGTTGCCTCAATAATCTTACGCAGCTCTTTTTTCGCGACACTTAAACGGCTTTTCACCGTACCCTCGGGTATTTCAAGCTGCATTGCGATTTCAGCCATACTGAGTCCTTCATAATACTGCAGTGTCAATACATCACGATAGATATTCTTTAACTGCTTCATACAGCCGTCCAATATCTCCTGATTGCACAGATAATTAAAGGCCTGCTTCGGATTCATGTAAACTCGCTGTTCCCGCTGACGATATAATACCTGTTCTTCGTGCTGATTCAATAAACAATCGCGCTGTTTTTCATAATGTCGCGCAATCTTTGACAATACAACTTTATTTAACCATGATTTAAAATACTTCGGTTCTTTCAACTGTGAGATTGATTTCTTGACCTCAATAAAGGTTTCCTGAACGATATCCGATGTATCCGCTTGATTTTCCATTTTCGGTAATGCGATATAATAAACAAGCTTTTCATATCGTTTTACTAATTCCTCAAAGGCAGCTTCATCTCCTTGTTGAACGCGTAATACAAGCTCCTCTACATTCCATTCATTGTTCATTATCATCAACCTCATTTCCTTTTCATTATATAACTTAAAAAGCACAAATGTAAATATATTTTAGAAAGATTTTATCATATTTTATGATTTTGTATAGTGAAAAGCTTAAAAAAACAGGATGAATACATAAAAAAGTGATTGAAACAAGTGCTTCAATTCTTCATTTGATAATAAAAAAAGATCGGTTTACTTCGCTTTGAAGTGCCGATCCTTTCTCACTGTTATACAACGCCGTGTATCATTGTCAGCGTTTTTTTGCCCACTTGGCATACAGTGTCTTATTTCCCGTACTGCCCTTAGTGATTTTTGTTACCTTCTTTTTACAAGCCTTATCCGAATACCAGCCCTTAAAGGTATAGCCTTTTCTTGTCGGACTCTTTAATGTAATCGTTGCGCTTGTTACCTTGTAAGAGAAAGCATTCTTTTTATTCTGCTTTCCGCCGTTTAATTTATAAGTGATCTTATAGGTATTTACCTTCCACTTTGCGTATAAGGTTTTTACACCGTTATTGCTTGAAACTAAGCCTTTTACTTTAGCCTTGTTTTTATATACGACCTTGCCGCTTTTAGAGGTTGCCCATCCTGCGAAACTGTAACCCTTCTTTTGGAATGCGTTGCTTCTCAGTGTACAGGTTGAGCTGTACTTGCAGGAAGTATCTGACATCTTACCTTTGGTAGCGCCGTTTTTATTGTAGCGAACCTTATAGGAATTCACTGACCACTTGGCATACAGTGTTTTATTTCCGGTACTGCCCTTGGTGATTTTTGTTACTTTCTTTTTCAGTGCTTTGTCGGAATACCAACCCTTGAAGGTATAACCCTTGCGAGTCGGATTTTTCAACGTAATCGTTGCGGTCGTTTTTGTATAGGTGCTCGGATTACTGCTGCTGTTCTTACCGCCGTTTAATTGATAGGTCAGCTTATATTTCGGTGCGGTCCATTTCGCATATAAGGTTTTATTGCCGCTGCTTCCCTTTGCGATCTGCGTTACTTTTGTTTTATAACCGCTGTCGCTGTACCATCCGCCGAAGCTGTAACCGCTGCGGGTCGGATTTTTCAAGGTAATCGTTGAGGTTGCGATCGTATAACTGCTTGGATTGCTTGCATTTTTACCGCCGTTTAACTGATAAGTGATCTTATAGCTGATCGGAGTCCATTTCGCATAGAACGTCTTATTGCCGCTGCTGCCCTTTACGATCTGTGTTACCTTTGTTTTATAGCCGCTGTCGCTGTACCATCCGCCGAAGCTGTAACCGCTGCGTGTCGGATTTTTCAAGGTGATCGTTGAGGTTGCGATCGTATAACTGCTTGGATTGCTTGCATTTTTACCGCCGTTTAACTGATAAGTGATCTTATAGCTTGTAGGAGTCCACTTCGCATAGAATGTCTTATTGCCGCTGCTGCCCTTTACGATCTGTGTGACCTTTGTTTTATAGCCGCTGTCAGCGTACCATCCGCCGAAAGTATAACCGCTGCGTGTCGGATTTTTCAAGGTGATGGTAGCGGTAGAGGACGTATAGGTGCTTGGATTTTCACTGCTGTTTTTACCGCCGTTCAGCTGATAAGTAATCTGATAACCGTTGGAAATCCATTTCGCATAAAGCGTTTTATTCCCGCTGCTTCCCTTTGTGATCTGCGTTACCTTTGTTTTAAATCCGCTGTCGCTGTACCATCCGCCGAAGCTGTAGCCGCTGCGTGTCGGATTTTTCAAAATAACTGTCGCTCTGTCTGTTGAATAGCTGCTCGGATTACCCTCGGCATTCTTACCGCCGTTCAATACATATTGAATCGTAAAAGTGCCGTCGCTTCCGGTGCTGTGCTTCACGCCCTGCTCAGCCGGTGATTTTTTGATGAGATACTGGATTCCCTTTTCACGCACGCGACTGCCGTAAATGTAGCCGTTGCTTGTATCCGGTGTCGCAACGATTACATCACTTCCGTCAACTAAGGAATATTTGCGAATTTGTGTCGCTGTATTATAGTACAATTCCTTATTTTTCAAATATAAACCGCTGAAGGCTCCGCGATAGTAAGAATACGCATTATCGAATACCATCCACTTTCCTAAATCGCTTACAAGCTCGCTCTCTTTTCCGTTGTTTAAAGCAATAATTGAACCGCCGAAGCTTTCGGTATTACTGCGCAAATAATAAGCAGTCTGTCCGTCAAAATAAATTCTGCTGCCGATACCGCTCCAATAAGCATTATCATACTGCTTGCTGTCGCATACAAGATTTGTTAAATCCCAACCGCTGTGCTGATGATTTTCATCCTGCATCGCAGAATCACTCAATAAGAAATAATTATGAGCCACTTGACCCAAACGATCCGTCACAGGATCATCATAGGTACAATCCACATGATAATAATCATCTTGAATCTTAACGATATTCCAAGCATGATTCATCGTATCACTGGCTGTTACATAGCATTCGATATCAAACTTGCTCATTAAGTAATAAAATGCGTAAGCATATGCCTGACATACACCGGTTCTGTTCATCAACAAACCGCCGCTGCGATAAGAATCCTCAGGAATAGTTTCTGTCGTATAGTTATCATAATCGTATTCATACTCATAAATCAAATAATCATGAATTGCCAAAGCCTTCTGTTCATCACTCATGGCATCATTGACCTGTGCCAGAATCTCGGTAAGCTCTGCATCAACGGAAGCAATATAAGCCTTTGTCTGATCTACAGTCATCGAATTGGTGATTTCAATGCTGGCATATTGATTATTCGTTAATGTATAATAGCAGGCGATATTGATACCGTTGCTTATATACGGTGAAAAATAAGTCAAGCGTCCGATCGGATTTGATTTATCAATCTGTAAATCTGAGATATCGATCGATTTCACACCGGAAAGCAGTGCCGCTTTGACACGATTCTCCAGTTCCTGATAAAGCTCTGCTTCTGTGTAGGCACTTGCTCTGCTGAAAAAGCGTGCTGTGGACTGAGCGCTCGACTCACCTTCGATCGCAATCGGTTCCGGCGGTGCTTGAATCCCCCCGCGCGGCAATATATATTCAGCCTCGTTCCCTGTTACAGCATCTTGTTCATTTGCATTCACCGACACCGGAAACAAACAGGTAGTCAGTGTCAACAAAAAAGCAATTACTAGATTCAATGTTTTCCTCATAGCCCTTATCCTCTCTCATCTATAAATATTCATAATACTTATATTTTATTACAATGACGTTCACTATGCAAGGGTTTTCTCGCTTCTTTCTCCATTTTAAAGGCCCTTTCGTCGACAGTTTTGTTATAAATAATTTTTTTATTAAAACGCATATCGCTGTCTTATGATATGCGTAGTTGTGATAACCGGTGCCTCACCGTGAATTGTCGATATTTATGAGCATTTCAAATATGTCGAGCTGTATGAAAATTCATAATTATTATCAAGAAATCGGTGCTTTAAAATCAACAAATAAAAAAGCAAGGGAATTTACTTAAACCCCTACGCTTCATTATTATCAAGCTTTTTATTCATCATCAGCTAAGATTTCAACACCGATTCCGATCAGACCCGGTCCTGTATGAACACCTAATACCGGTGAAATTTGTCCGGTGATAAAAACCTCATGATCAGGCAGCTGTTCCTTGATATAATCCTCTACCGCCTTGATTTCCTCAGGCGCGCCGCCGTGACATACCGCTAAATTGATGCGCTTATGTCCCTGCGCATACTTTATCGCCAAGTCCATAACTCTCGATATTGACTGCTTTCTGCCTCTTACCTTCGTTACCGTATAATAGATACCCTCTTCATTACAGGAAATCACCGGCTTTAAATTCAGTGCATTACCGAATAAGGAAGCGACAAGTCCGATTCGACCGCCCTTCTGCAGATACTCCAAGGTCTCAACCACAAAGAATACCTTTGAATTCGGGATATCCTGTTCAAGCTTTTGCTGAATTTCAACAAAGCTGTAACCGCTCTCTAAATAACGTGCTGCCTGAATCGCATGGAAGCCTGCCGCAATCGCAATATTTTTCGTATCCAAAATATAGATTTCAAGCCCTTCATAATCCTCCGCAATCAAGTGCAGCATATTATTCGTACCGCTCAAACCGCTTGACAACGTAACCGCGATGACCTTTTCATAGCCGTCAGCCTTGATTTGATCCAAGGTCTGTAAAAACACATCTCCGCTCGGCAAAGAGGTCGTCGGGATTTCCTCCTTTAAACGATCATACACCTCCTGCGGTGTAATATCGACTCCGTCTAAATACTCCTTATTTTTATAAACGATTTTTAAAGGCAGTACATACATATGATATTGTTCTGCCAGTTCCTTCGGAACATCACAACAGCTGTCTGTCAATATCGCAATTTTTTCTTTGTTTTCACTTTTCATGATCTTTTCCCTTTCTGAGTGTATCTCTTTGTATATATACTATTTTTTGTGCCACTAATTTCTGTGCCAATGCCTGCGCCGCCATTTTCACTACCATCGCATCGTATTCTATATCCTCCTGCTTTGATAATTCAGCGTTTTTCATTATTTGAACCGCACAGTTATAAAAGGCCTTTTCCTGTTCCTCACAGTATAAATCGTATGCGGCATGCGTACCGCTGATTTTTGCCTGATAAGAAATGCCGTCTCTTACCTCACTGATTGTCAAAATCTGTTTCAACAGCGTGATCGCAATCAAATACGCAATATGCTCCTTATTATACTTTTTCTTATTCGGCTTCGGTATCAACTTCAGCTTTACATAATTATTTACCATAGCACTCGTTATCAGCTGCTGCTTACCGTCATCCAAAATATTCAAATATCGTTCAATCAAGGTTATGACCTGATCCATATAAATATCAAAATCAGGCAGCTCCTCCCAACGCGGCAAACGATATTCACTTAAATGCTGAGCAAAGATTTTCAGCTGCTCTAAATCCTTTTCATTCATCGCATCATCTCCGTTAGCTATAGTATAAACTAATTACTTTAATTAGTCAATCTAGTTTTAATAACTAGATGAATAAATTTAGTCGATTAAATAGAACTCACATGCTTTCCTTAAGATTTCGCTTTGATTTCATAAAAGTTACTGCTCTCTCTTTTCTTTTCCCTATGTTTTATGATAAAATAAGTAGGAATATGAGGCGATAATATGAAACATAAAATCAATCAAAAAACAGAGCGCTTGGCTGCCACACTGCAGGGTGAATATTTAGCGCTGTATCAACAGCTGTGTGAAAATATCCAAGATGAAGCTTATACGAAAAGTGAAATCAACTTTTTTATCAGAAAGACAATACTGTCAATGAAGGAAGCACAGGACAAAGGTACAGAGGCTTCTGTCTTTGCCCATAAGAATAAAAAGAAATGGACCGTCGATCAAAGCAAAAAATATAAAAAATGGCATGAAGCCTATAATAAGACTATGAAGGCATGCGATCTGGTTTCCTATTTGGGCTTATTTGCGATTGTCGCATTTTCTATTTTAATGATCGTATCAACTGCCTTTGAAAAGGGTGGCAATCCGATTTGGATGACGACTGCATGTACAGCGGCAAGTGTGGTTTTGATTTATTTGAAGATCAAGCATGCGAAAAAGCTTCCGTTGACTTGGCTCTATCAATACGGTGATATCATCATTTTCGCAATCGTCGGATTGATCTGTTACTACTCCAACATATACTTTATCATCTACTTGTGGATCTACGAGGTTCTCTATATGTATTATCTCCAATATCACGTTGTAGAGGAGGATATTTAACAAGGTGAAAAGCTTCACCTTTTTCTTTGGGAGAGCCTGCATAAGTGATAATCACACTGTCATACTAACAATAATGAGGTGATGATATGGCAACAGCACATAAGGGTGCGATTTCCTTCGGACTCGTACATATACCGGTATCCCTGTATCGCACGGTAAGGGAGCATGATATTTCATTCAATCAACTGTGTAAGAAAACCAAGCAGCGCGTTCATTATAAAAAATACTGCGGCAACTGTGAAAAGGAATTAAAGCCCGAGGATATCGTAAAGGGCTATCAATATGAAAAAGACAAATATGTTGTTATGACAAATGATGAGCTGGAAGCGATAAAAAGTGAAAAGGATAAAACGATTCATATCCTGCAGTTTTGTGATATCGATGAAATTGATGATATTTACTTTGAGAAAAATTATTATGCGGTTCCCGATACCGGAAGTGAAAAGGCCTATGAGCTGTTGCGCTATACAATGGAACAGGAAAACAAGGTAGCGATTGCGAAAACAGTGCTCGGCACCAAGGAGACACTGTTGGCACTTTGTCCCAGAGCACAGGGTATTGTGATAAAGACGTTGTTTTATGCGGATGAAATCACCGCTGTCCCAAAGACCTTTGCCAGACCGAATATTCAGGCAAAGGAAACCAAAATCGCTGCGCAGTTGATCAAAGCGATGAGTGCCCCCTACGATCCGAATGATTACAGTGATGAATATCAAGAGCGCTTGATGGAGGCAATACGTCAAAAGATCGAAGGCGAAGCAATCAGTGTTCCTAAGGAGCAGGAGGTCGGCGGTATCGCTGATTTGATGGACGCCTTGAAACAAAGCGTTGCGCTGCAGAAAAAGGACAGCTCACAGAAGCGCTTAAAGCATTGATATGAGTGACTCATTATTTGATAAAACACTGGAACCGATGCTGATTGCGTCGGAAAAGCCGGCTTTTAATGATAAGGATTTTATTTATGAATTAAAGCTTGACGGTACAAGAGCACTTGTCTATTTGGACCAAGACACACAGATTTATAATAAGCGAAGACTTTCACTTCAGCATAAGTTTCCCGAATTGAAGCAGCTTCATACGTATGTAAAGCATCGCTGTATCTTGGACGGAGAATTATTTGTATATCATGATCATCATGTTGATTTTTTTGCATCGCAAAAACGATCACTGTTAAGTGATACCTTTAAGATTCAAATTGCCTCTAAACAAATTCCCGCAAGCTTTACTGCTTTTGATATTTTATATGATAAGGATCGCTTGGTGATTGATGAACCGCTGATGAAGCGAAAACAAAGACTGGCAAAACTGATAAAGAAAGAGGATCAGCGCTTTTCTGTTTCAAGATATATTGAGGAAGACGGTATCGCACTGTTTGAGCTGACAACGAAGCAATCACTGGAAGGAATCGTTGCCAAGCGAAAAGATTCCTTGTATTATCCGGGAAAGCGAACGAAGGATTGGATTAAATGTAAAAACTGGTTAGAGGATGATTATGTCATCTGCGGATATATTGAAAAGGAAAAAGGAATCATATCGTTTGTGATCGGACAGTATGATAAGCGTGAGCTGATCTATAAGGGCCATGTGACTATGGGGGCTTCTTTGCGCTTTTTTGAAGCACATCAACCGCAAAAGAGTCAATGTCCTTTTAAGACGGTGCCCGGCGGCAATGAAAATGCCGTATGGCTGAAGCCGACACTTGTCTGTGTGGTTGCGTATATGGAAAAAACAGCACAGGACTCTTTGAGACAGCCGATTTGCCGCGGAATCCGCACGGATAAAAAGGCCGAAGACTGCATCATAAAAAAATGAGGTTTGTCCTCATTTTTATTTACACAGATTCGCTAATGTACGTACCATCGTACCGGTCGCACCGCTGTCAGGCTCATTGGAAACACCGGCGATATCCAAATGAATCCATGCGATTCCCTTCTCGATAAAGCGCTCCAAGAAGCTTGCGGCAACACTGGCTCCGCCGCCGCCCTTTCCGACATTTTTTAAATCGGCACTGCTTGACTCTAAGCATTTCGCATAGGCATCATCAAGCGGTAAGCGCCAACCCTTTTCATCACTTTCGTTCATTGCGTGAAGCAGCTCCTCATAAAAGGCTTCATCATTCGCAAAGATACCGGTATATACATTACCGAGCGCTCTTGCACAGGCACCGGTAAGCGTCGCAATATCAACGATTCGCGTTACATTTTCCAAATGCTTTTGCGCATAGGTAATCGCATCACAGAGAATCAAGCGTCCTTCGGCATCGGTATTGTCTACCTCAACACTTAAGCCTGACATCGTCATAATTACATCCTGCGGCTTATAAGCCTTGCCGTTGACTAAATTCTCGGTTGTCGGAACGAGCGCAACGACATTTTTTTGAAAGTGATTTGCCGCAATGATTTCCATCGCACCGAGTACATCGGCACCGCCGCACATATCGTATTTCATACCGTTACAGTCGCTTTTTAAATTATAACCGCCGGCATCAAAGGTAAGTCCCTTACCGACAAGTGCCATATAAGGCTCATGATCGCCCGCACCCTGATATTTCAAAACGATTAAATAAGGCTCTTCATCGCTGCCTTGATTTACCGCTAAAATACCGCCGGCATTCAGCTTTTTCAGCGCTTCCTGATCCAAAATATCGCATTCTAACGAATAACGCTCGGCCAGCTCCTTCGCCTCCTCGCTTAAGCGTTTCGGTGTCATGTAGTTTGCCGGAGTATTGGCCAAATCCTTCGCATGATTAATGCCGTAGGCATAGCTCAAGCCACAGGCAATATCACCGCTGATATCCTCATTCGCAACGATATCGGCATCAAAGCCTGTCGCGCAATCCTCCTCGCTCTGCAGCTTCGTTTCCTTGTATAACGCAAGCTCATAGCTTTCCGCAAATAGAGCCGCTACTTTATGGATATCGATATTCTCACAGACGGCACGCTTCGCAATTAATGACATCGGCGCCTGTGCATATTTAGGCAATAAGGAAAATGCTTCTCTCATGCGCTTTGTCGTCATTTCACTTTTTTTGCCCATTCCTAAAAAGATAATGCGTTTACATAAAAATTTACCCAGTGTATGGATGATCGTTACCTTTTGAAAGGCGGTATCAACCAAGGTCGTTATATCGTATTCCAGCTTTTGTGAAATTGTTTCACACAAAGCTTCCTCCTCATAAATCGGAACAATTGCATCTCTTGTACAATCCTTTAAGCATGTATATTCTGCCTGCTTCATAAAATTCCTCCTTCGTTGTTCTGTTATAGTATACCACAATTATTTTATTAAATCATGATTCGTTATTTCTGCAGCTGATACGCAATCAGCCATTCATTCAGCTCGGTGATGATTGCCTGTCCGTCCTTGCGGTTCATCGTAAAAATACCGACGGTATAAGGCTTTGGTGTATAAACAATACCTACCGTATGCAGTACACCTTCAAAAAGACCGTACTTCTGCGCTATTTCAAAAGCATCGCTGCTTGCCTGCAGGTACTCCCCCGGTGTTGCCTGCTTCATATGATCGATGAGCGTTTGATAGCGATCTCTTTGTGCATAAAGGCGCTTCATCACCGTATCCATATATGCTGCGGTAATAATGTTTTGGCTGTAAAATGCGGCCGGAAGGGTTTCATCACTGTACTTCGCTAAGCTCTTTCGAAAGGAATAAAAGCCGCCCAGTGCACGCACCAACATATTCGTAGCTGTATTATCACTGTATACGATGCTTTGTTGCTGAAGATATTCATAGCTCAGCGGTGTATTCAGCTTATGCTCGCTTGTATGACCGCCTCCTGCTTCAATATCATTTTTAGATAAGCGAATCGTTTGCTTCGGATTCAGCTTTTTACTCGCATAGGCATCCTCATAAAGCATATTCAGCGGTACCTTGATCGTACTTGCCGCAATGATCGAACGCTTTGAATTATACAGATAGCTTTCCTTATCATCAACTGAATAATAGAAGCACGCAAAGCTGCTTTCATTTAAGCCCTTTTCCTTTATAAAGGTCTCTATCAGCTCCTTTACATCGCTTACCTTCGGTATATTCACCGGCTTGATATCCTTGACCTCTACCTGCATTGTCTTACATTCCTTCACTTTATTTTCATGTACATCCTCGGCAAGGATACATACCTCTTGTTGTCCGCTTTCTGCTTTTTCCAAGCGAATTTCACTTTGTGTCGCACTGCTGTCCGCTACCTCATAAAAGCTGCCGAACAGCTTGTCTTGATTTCGATAAACCAAGGCCTTTTCCGCTAAAAACTGAACCTCAGGTGCAGTTTCATCCGCAATTTCAATTGAAAGCGTATATTCCTTCTGCGCAAAGCTGACCTTGATTTCATAGGTTCCGATATCCGTTATCGCAAACAGCTTTTCATCAAAGCTTACATCCGCATATTTGTCTGAGTAGTTGAAATACGCATCGCTTGTATGAGGAAGCTTCGTTCCGTATTCAAAGCGAAAATGCGGTTGCTTCAGGCTTACACGATTGCTTTCATATTGATAGATCAACATAGCGATAACTGTTGCCGTAAGAAAGAAGGCAATCAAATATCGATACTTTTTAAGCTTAGCTGACATGCTTCACCTTCCTATCCCTTAATACTTAAATTCTTTTTAATTGTTCAAACCACAGTTCAAACAGCTTTTCCTGCGATATGGTACGATTTGCGTTACTGGTGCTCGGAAGACATACGCATTCTACATTCACATTAGGCTGAATATAGCGCTGATACAGCTCATAGCTTTTTCTTCCGTTACATAAAATCAAATGGATCGACGGATATTTATGAACAAGCGAAGCAATGTCGTTGCATACCGCATGATGAATGGCCGAATCTAAAGAGCCCTCTCGCTCACAGGTGGCAATCACATCCCACAAAATCAAATGATTGTTTTTGATACATTCCTGTTTGGCGGAATAGTCGGGCAACTCTGTTTGATAATAAGCAGCCATGATCTTCCAAAAACGATTATGCTTAAAGCCGTAATACTCCTGCTTTGCCAAAGAAGTAACGCTTGGCATAGAACCGAGAATCATGCCTCTGGGAGCTGATGCGATAATCGGCTTAAAGCTTGACAGGGACAAGTTCTTCTCCGATCAGATCATACGGCAAAGCTGCGGTGATTTTTACCTGTACAAAGCTTCCGAGCTCAATATCGCGGGAGCTGTTGAAAAATACAAGGCCGTCGACCTCATCCGGGGCATTGGCTTTTCCTCTGCCGCGATAGGTTCCTTTTAATGCGTCTCTGCCTTCCACAAGCACCTCGATCACCGTCCCGACCAGCTCCTGCTGCTTTGATAAGGATATCTGCTTCTGCAGCTCCATTAATCGATCTAAGCGCTGTTGCTTGATTTCCTCAGGCACTGCACCTGAGAAGCTATAGGCAGCGGTATCCTCCTCGGGAGAATACGTAAAGGCACCCATGCGCTCCCATCGTACCCTACGGGTAAATTCCATCAAATCCTCAAAGTCTGCCTCTGTTTCCTGCGGAAAGCCGACAATAAAGGTCGTTCGTAAGGTCGCATCGGGGTGAATAAAGCGGATCTGTTCGATCAGTGCATTGACATCCTTCATCTCTCCACGGCGATTCATCAGCTTCAGCATATGATCGTTCGCATGCTGCATCGGAATATCAAAATACGGCAATACCTTCGGCAGCTTTTTCATACCCATGATAAGCTCGGGCGTGATTTCATCCGGGTACATATATAAAATACGAATCCAGTGCAGCTGTTCTATATCATGAAGCTGTTCAAGAAGCTTCAGCAAAGAAAGCTCCCCGTACAGATCCAAACCGTATTTGCTTGTATCCTGTGCAATCAAAACGAGCTCCTTCACTCCGTTTTGTGCAAGCCGCTTTGCCTCGGCAACCAGCTGTTCAATCGGAAATGAAACATTATCACCGCGAATCAGAGGTATGGCACAATAGGTACAGTGATTACTGCAGCCCTCGGCAATCTTTAAATATGCGCTCCATGGCTTAGAGGTGAGTAACCGCTCACTTTTCGCATAAGCCTTTAAAGGCTTCCCGTCAAGCACAGAAGCCAGTATTTCATGAATATGCGGATATTCACGAATACTGATCACACAGTCAATTTCCGGAATATCGGCAATCAAAGCCTCTTTATAACGCTGCGCAAGACAGCCTACAACGATCAGCTTCTTCAGTCCCTGCTGCTTATAGGCAGCCATTTCAAAAATTGTTTGAATGGCCTCTTCCTTCGCCGATTGAATAAAACCGCAGGTATTGATGATAATCGCTTCAGCCTCCTTCGGCTGCGCCACAAGCTCATGTCCGCCCGCTCTCAGCATTCCCATAATTGTTTCACTGTCAACCAAATTCTTACTGCAGCCAAGCGATATAAAGCCAACCTTCATAGATTTTCACTCCTAACAACAGCTGTAATATAATAAATCGTTATTTCATCTGTAATTTCAGCTATTTTCAACAGCTATAATATAACACATTTACATCGTAACTTAAAGTAACAAGCCAAACTTTACACGGAAAGATGGTGAATTTATGTGCCGGTTTCAGCTTGGATTTATCATTCGCTCATTTACAATTTCAGTATTATGATGTAAGATATTGCATAAGAAATGAGGAAAAGCTATGAATTTAACTATCGCACAATTTGAAATTTTAGTCAGAATAGAAAGACATCAGGATCAGAAGCATTCACAGCGTGATTTGGCAAAGGCTTTAAATGTATCCTTAGGTGTTATTAATAAAACGATTCAGGAATTGATCGAAAAGGAATTAATCAGTGCTCTTGGCAACAGTCGCTATGAGATTACGCTGAAGGGCTATGAATGGTTGGAGCCGTATCGAGTGAAAAAAGCGATTTTTATGGCTGCGGGATTCGGCAGTCGTATGGTCCCTGTTACCTTGAATACACCGAAGCCGTTGATAACGGTACACGGAAAGAAAATCATTGAAACGCTGCTTGACGCTGTGCTTGAGGCAGGAATCAATGAAATCGTGATCGTTCGCGGTTATTTAAGTGAACAGTTTGATGTGCTGTTGAAGAAATACCCGATGATTCGTTTTATTGAGAATCCGATTTATAATGAGGCAAATAATATATCATCGGCTTATTTGGTAAGAGATGAGTTGGAGAATGCGTATATGTTGGAAAGCGATCTTGTGCTATACAACAAGGAAATCATTCGCAAATATGAGTATTCATCAAACTATACCGGCAAAAAGGTCAGTGTTACCGATGATTGGTGCTTTGAGACGAAAAAGGATATCATTACGAAGGTCAAGGTGGGCGGCAGTGATGTTCATCATATGTACGGCATTTCCTATTGGTCTAAGGAGGATGCCGAGCAGATGAGTAAGGATATCGAGGATGTTTTCCACAGTCCCGGCGGCAAGGAGCGCTATTGGGATGAAGTGCCGTTGAAGGCTTGTATCGACCATTATGCGATCAGAATTCGCCCGGTCAATGAGGGTGATGTGATTGAAATCGATACATTCAATGAGCTGAAGCAGATCGATCCGATTTATAATGTTTGATTATACCCGGCTACAAACAAATTCTAAACTTGGATTATAAAAAATTTGCACCTTATCGGTGCTTTTCTTTAATACATCCTTCTGTATCTGTTTACACATTTTTACGACTTTTAAACGATCAAAAATCACGTTTTTATAAAAAATAACAACACTATTTAGCACATTTTTCTAACAGAAATCACTCTCCGATATCTTTCATCTACTTAACCGCTCTTTGAGGCCTAATACTTCACCTTCCGTCGGCAGTGCATCTATGACTGCTGCCCATCAATTTATAATCATACCACAAAAAAAGCGCTGTACCCCAATAATTCAGGCATGCGCTTTTTATCAGTTATTCCCCTCAATATCCATAAGGCTATTTTTTCTCAAACCCATTCAAGATATGAGTGATTGTATAAATCAGATTCAAGAAATCCAAGTAAAGCTGCAGCGCAGAATACATGGAAAGCTGCGCAAGCCTAACCTCATCCTCCTGGTACTCAAAATAGAAATGCTTCAGCTTTTTCATATCCAATGCCGTCAACAGCGTAAAAATGATTAGGCTGCAGGAACAGGCAATCTGTTCCGCATGGCTGATATCAATAAAAAGACACAGTAGATTAAAGCCAACCAAGAAAAACAGCCCTGTCAATAATATCGTTTGATATTTCATTAAATCGATACGTGTTGTATAGCCGATAACGCACAGAGACACAAAGTAGACACAACCGATCCCAAATGCCAAATACACAGCCTCTATCGCAAACACATACTGTACAAAGGAAAAGGTAAAGCCCAACAGTACAGAATATATGAGAAACATCAAACGCGTCATCAACAAGGATGCCTTAAACAAGCGAAAGCGAAACAACAATAAACAGCCGATCTGCAGCGCCATGAAAAGCATCGGCAAATTCTTATTCTGATAAACCATGCGCAGTGATAAATAATCCATACTCATGAAATACGCCGTGAGCGCAGTAATCAAAATACCGACAGCGACTGTGACAAAGGTCTTTGTGATATATTGTGAAAGTGTTGTATGACCCTGTTCCGATAATGTATCTATTTCAAAATCATCATTCCTAAACATAACTTATCTCCTAAAAGAATAGATTTATTCAGCCTATTCCTTTTCAATAAATTCCAACAACTGCTCAGCGGCAATCTGTAAACCTTCACGATTTTCCTTACTGAAGCCAAGGTGCGTATAAATTTCACCGATAAATACATTATTATCACGCAAGCATTGGAACACCTCATCAATCAGCGGACCGCAGATATCCTGCTTCTGCATCGGACCGAACGGATTCGCAAAATAAGTGGTAGAGATACCGACTTCCTGTGTGGTACCGAGCGCCATACGCTTACCCTCCGTACACGTTGCCTTAGCGTCCTCAAGCTTTTCAAACTGATGCAGACCCAGCTTATCATCATAGTTATTCGCATATGCAAACAAATCAATTTTATGATTGGTTGCGACAATATCATAAGGTGCAGCCGGTGTAATAACACGAGCGTTATTTGATTCGGGATTCATAAAGATAGAACGGTCCATATCACGATACGGAGTACCCGGGTCCAAATCATCCAAGCGAATAAAGGCTCCGATTTCCGTCCCCTGTCCATATGGGATACCATGCTCAATATGAATCGTTCCCATATCATCAAATACGACCTCAATATCCTTGATCTTATCGCGCCCCAGTGCCTTTAAAGCCTCAATCGACTCACTTTTTCCGGCTCCGGAATCACCCATCAGCATAATTCCCTTACGTTTTCCGCTCTTTAACGTAATATTCACAAATGCACCGTGAATCGGCAGCCAGCCCTTTGCCATCTGCGCCAAGTTATGCAGCGTCAAGCTCATTTTCTTAATATAGCCGAAGTACTCAATACGCTCATTATAGGAAACACATCCGACCCAAATATCCTCTGCCTTATCATAATAGAACGTCGTTTGATCCTTTCCGTCCTCATTACCGAATAAGCAGATCAAATCCGGCTTCTGACGGCATTCATCCTCATTTGCCAATTCAAATAAGTTTCCCAATGAAACTGCAGACGAAATGAAGTCGCGATGAAAATAAATAAACGCCAATAAAGAACCGATCTTAGCCGGATAACAGAACCATTCATGACGATTCCCGGTAAATTCCGAAATCGGATTTGTATCCCGTTCCGTAAACATACCGGTACGCTTATTGCTTTTCGGATGCAGAATCATCGGTGTACGAAGCATGATGGAATCAATAAACGGAATATCCTTTAATGCTTTATACGTATCACTCAGCTTAGTCACATTTTCTCTGATTGCGATTGCTGCATTGGTACCTGCCTGCATTTGACGATACACGCTGTTTTTTCTGCCCAATACCTTTTCCTCTACCGTACGATATAAAGAGCGAATCAAGCTGTTAAATGCAGAATCGGCAGCCACAAAGCTTGATTCCTGAATCGCCATTCCCTTACCTGCATTCACAATGGAAAAACGCTGATGATTCTTCCAAAAATCGTATAATTCTTCAATGAAATCCAACAGCTTTTCCTTATCATTCAGATAACAGCTGTCAATTTCATCCAATTCCAATACGATTGTTTGGCGAAGCAGCTTTGTCATTTCAAAGGTTGCTTCACGAGGTGTTTTCCCGTTTAATATATAAGTATAAATATCTTCTAAATTTTCCTTTGCATAGTCAATAAAGTTTCGTAAAAAATTTGCGAAGTCGGCAGAGCTCAACAAATCCTTTTCCGTTCTCGGATATGCCGCGTTATAGTTTACGATTGCCAATCCGCCGTTTAAATATAGATTTTCTTTCATCAAATACCCCTTTCATCTTATAATTTATGAATGGGAGTTAAGAAAAATCCCATTACTTTTATTATACTATATTTTATCTTATATTGAAAGATGAAAATGCATTTTCTTTCATTTATGAAAAATCTTTCATTTATAGCCGTTTCATACATTACCATATACACATATCCGCTGCATTCTTGACCATTGGTTATTTCTGTCAATTTAAAGTGCCGCTTTCATTATTCACTATATAAAAGGGACTTTCATGTGAGGCAAAAAAATGAAAGCCGTAAACAGAGGTATCAACATCACTCAAAAATTCAGTCATCACCCCGACAAAACTTTCCCAATCATAAATAACATAATCGATATAAGAATAATAGACGCCGCAAGCATGACCGATATTTTCAGCAATCTTTATTTTTTCACATATATTAGTAATTTTTTCCTCCAGCTGTTCTATCAAATCATCTCTGCGTCTGATTTTTGTATGCTCATAAAAGATAAAACCGACATAAATACCGCAGTCTTTTGCCCTTCTGATTTGAAAATCCTCAAATACAAACGCTTGATCCATCAACTTCTTTTGTGTCGTTATCCCATAGTACATATCATCACGTAAACTTGTTTCCCGGGTTCTGGGTTTCATTATATACGACTTATACACCCGAAAGGGATCATGTGCGTTGATCCATCGTTTCTTTTTTATCACATCTTTGATATAGGCAGGAAACTGATCTAAAGGGAAGCTGCCGTCAAGCTTTTCCTCACTCATTTCACAGCGCTTCAAAAGATACATGATATCAATTTCACCGAGACACGCTACTAATAACTGATAGGATACGTGTATCTGCATAAGCTCACTAATATACTTAAAATTTTCTGCATAAACCTTTATATCGATGTGATCGTCTCTTATATCCGGATGAATATAAAGATCATGAAAGCCAAACTCAAATCCGTCTATATTCATCTTAAAATTTAAATCCTTTGTTTTCTGATCTCCGATCAAAATATCCCAATGTTCATAAAGCTGCTTCGGTGCCTGAGCCACCCAGTATCGTAAATACAAAATAAGTAAAGGATTACAGCACGGAGATAGGATCAACCGATAGCGATCGTTATCGCCTTTTTCCAAAGTATACGAACATCGCGGTAAACAATTATTGATGATTAATTCCGATACATAATAAAGTTCATATCTTTTTTCCGGCATATTATCACAAAGCTTACGTAAATATTCATCTAATCCGGTGAATACTTCCCAGAAATTAATAACTCGTTCTTTAAATGGTTTCATTGTTTCTCCTCCGCAATTATTATATATGATTTTTTAACTCTTTTACAATAAAATCCGGATACGGAATAGTAAATTTAAAAAAAATCATTTGCACAAGTATTCCGAGATTGATTATTAATGAATTAAAATTTAATTGTGAATGCGATTTCTTATGTGTTATGAATCGGTTAAACCAAAAATGCACTTATTCAGTGCATTTTCAGTAGTGATTTTCTTTTTTTAAAATAAACAGAAGCAAGATACTCGTTGACAATAAGAGAGATGCCGTAAGAAATGGTGCTTGCGTAGAATCTCCTGTAACAGCTCCGCCGATGCTTGTGACAGGATTGTATTGCCCCTTTACCGATGTATCCGGTTCATCAGGAACAGTCGGTTCTTCCGTTTCATCAAAGCTCATTGTGTCATACGGAATATCACCGTCTACATTTTTATTCGGTTTCCATTCAGTGATTTCTTTGATGTTTTCATCAGGTGTTCCGTTACCGTCAATATCGACGTTTACATCAGGTTTGCCATCGCCGTTACTGTCAATATCAATATCAGGAATTAAATCTCCGTCTAAGTCAATATTGATATCGGGTTGACCGTCACCGTCTAAATCTATGTTCAAATCCGGTCTGCCGTCGCCGTCGGTATCGATATTTAACTTAGGCTTATATTCCTCTTGTTCAACACCGATGGAATCATACGTAATCCCTGATTTATATTCATGGATCGGTTCCCACTTATGAATATCTGCGATATTGATATCAGCTTTTAAATCATTATCTGTATCGATGTTGACATCTGCCTTCATATCACCGTTATTGTCAACATTGATGTTAGGAATGTTATCACCATCCGTATCTACATTGATTTTTGGCTTTACGCTTGTGCCCGTACAATATTCCTCAAGGATTCCGTTATCGATATCTACCGGTACACAGTTGGTTGGCTTCCAATCTGTTTTCTTTAGAATCACAAGATTAAGGTCAGGTTTCCCATCTCCGTCTGTATCAATATTCAAGTCAGGCTTGCCGTCTCCGTCACTGTCAATGTTTAAGTCAGGGATACCGTCATAATCTCGATCACCGTTGATTACGATCCATTTATCAGGATTATTCGGGTCCTTCCATTTAATATTTAAATCAGGACAACCGTCACCATCCGGATCATTGAAATCAGGCTTCCCATCTCCGTCCACATCGACATCGATTTTCTTTAGCGCTACCTCATGACAGCTTTCGGTATTTGTATTGCCTGCGTGATCGGTCGGTGTTACACATACCTTGTAGGTTCCGGTAAGCTCACTGATTGTGATGCTTGCCTTTTCGTTTGTGACCGTTAAAATTCCATCCTTAATGAGTTCATCACCGGCTCTTGATTGCTTCTCTGTTTTGTATACCTTATAGCTGATTTCCTTGGTGCCGCTGACCTTGAAATCATCCTTCTCATCTGTTGTCGTTACCTCAAAGCTTGTTCCCGGCTTAAAGAAGATTCCGCCGCTTAATTGATTAATGATGTCTTGAAGCTTATTGTTAGTATCCTTTGCCTTTATATTCTTGACTTTCGGTGCAGTTTTATCGATTCTGATCAGCTCCTGTTTTTCTTTTGTAATAGCACCGCTATCCTTTTTCATCCAAAAGCTTTGGTTTGTTTCTCCTTCTATTGAAATCGTTACCTTTGTCGGTTTCCACGTGCTTTGATCGAGTGACATATTGATATATTCATTATGATCGCTGATGATGTTGACATCTTGATTTGTCCACTCTCCTGTATAAACAGTGTTGTTTCCGTCATCTAATTCTAAATGATACCAATCATCCTCGATGTTTTCCTCAATGATTGTTAAGGTTCCTTCCTTGAAGCTAAAGCTGTAGTTTGGATAAGTCTTATTTAATGAATTGGCATCTCCCTTGATTGGATAAGCACCTGCGTTACTGTCTGTTTTTGCGGTTGTGTTCAGCTTAATATCATTTTCCTGTATCACATCCTGTACACCGTTCCATGATACCAGTTGATCCTTAAAGTCTTGATATGTCAAAGTAGGATTTGGTTCTCCCTTTAGCTTCTCTTTATCATCGATAATGATTTCAATCGGCTTCGGTAACACTTGTACCGTTATCGTTTTGCTTAACGGTGCTTCTCCGTCCGCTGTTCTTGTCACCTTGATTTTTATTGTTGTCGTGCCGCTGTACTTCAGCGCATCGAATTCAGCCTTGTTTCCGTTCACTGTCGGATTAGAAATGTATGTGGTTTTATCTACCTCAAACGTATACTGTACATTCGTACTACTTGAATCATCCTGTAGACTTCGGATTGTGAAGTGATGTCCATAACTGATTTTTCCGGGACTTGATACTGCCAACATGTTCTCATCAGGTCCCATGATATGAAGGATGCCGTCTGCCTCTGCCTTGTTGTAGTTTCTATTTCCCTGTTTTTCTAAATGAAGCGGGATATCAATTCCGTTTTCTCCGTCATAATCATATTCTATCTCTACTCCGTCATTCGTCCATGCGGTCGATGTATTTACGCTTGTATCTACTGTAATATAGTAATCTGTGTCATTGACTTGTACTCCGCCGTCATTACTCGAAATATCCTGTTCATTAATCACAGGTGTTACCTTGCCTTTGCCGTTAGTCACATAGGTCACATCCGCAAATGAAATTGTTTGTTCTGCTTTCTTAATGTTAATGGGCAGTTCAATCGTTTTATCGGCATAATTACCACTTGGATCATGACTTGTCGCTTCTACAATTACCTTACCCATTTGTGTATTCAAACTCGCATTCAATATATGAACCAATCCGTCACTGTCTACCGATATCACATCTGTAGGACTTCCACTCTTTAACTTATAGGTTACTGTAGAACCTGTAGGATTTCCTGCCGTATATAATTGGAAAGTTTTATCCTTTCCGTAGACTTCCTCATAAGCCTTATATTTATCCGCTTGTTTCGGTAGCTCATTTCCTGCTACATCCGTATAGATGAATTCCTGTTCTCCCGCCGTTACCGTAAAGGTCAACTCAGCGCTCGCATCTGCCTGTCCCGTCGCACCCTTTTTCTCTGCGACGATTGTGACTGTTCCTACTCCGTGAATCGTAATCGCTCCGCTGTTTTGATTCACTTCTATCACGTTCGTACTTCCGTCCTTTATCTTATAAGTAACAGGATTATTATTACTGCTTCCCTTTACCGTCGCATACACTGTAACATTCGTATCCGTTACCTTTACACTTTTTGAAGTTATCATATTTACCGCCGCACTTGTTTCATAGAATTGTAGATTTTCAGCTCCCGCCATTCCTACATTTACTGTTACCTCGATATCCTTGCTGCTCCACTTATCACTCACTGAAACTGTAAATTTATAGCTTCCGACAGCTAAATTGGCATTGCTGGTGATTACTCCGCTGTTTGCATTCACCTTAAAATAACTTCCGTTTCCTCCCGCTTTTATCTCATATCTGTAGGTTGTCGTACTGCCGCCAATCGAATCCGGTGTACCCTGTATTCCTTTCACTGTACCTATCGTACCGTTTACTTTTATGTTTGCTTGATCCATTGAAAAGGTAGGCACATTGATATCACTTGATGCCGCATGAGGTGTTAAAGTCCCGTCTACCTCTCGATAAATAATAATTTCTTTTTCTGCATAGCTCGAATTGTAGTTATCATTACCGGTGCTCGGATCATCATCAGCCGTCGCTTTAATCGTTACTTTACCAAATGCACCGCTTCCTATATATGTGATTTCTCCCGTATTTTCATCGATATCAATTAAACCGATATCACCGCCTGAAATCGAGTACGTAATCTTTGCCCCTAAATCAGGAGTCACAGTCGCTGTTTCATTCCAAGCCGTTGCTGCATCTGCGATTGCTTTCTTTGTTTGATTTGGATCATCAAAAGCTACTGTCAAGGCAGTTTTCGCTACAGTAATAGAAGCTGTTATTTCATCTGCCGGTGTTGTATCACAGAGACTGTCCTTTACTTGAACCTTAAAATGATAGGTGCCTGCAGACAGCGAATTACCTTCTACTACAACCGTTTTATTATCACTTGATAACTTCACATTAGTATACTCACCAGGATAAGCACTATCTTCCACAATCGTATAAATCGGATTTCCTGTACCGTTTGATGATGAAATCGTTCCTACACGATCACCGACATTTACATTTTTATTTACCTCTAAATCTGTCTTAGCCGTAAAGGTTAAATCAGAGGAGCTTTTAGCAATCGTTAAATCCATGAAATCGGTCAGCGCCGAACAGTCTGCAGGTGCCATATCATTCTCATTGTAGCTTTCATTCACTAAAGCAATCTTATAGTCCCCGGCTTCTATATCGGTCAAATCCAACGCATAAGTACCATTTCCTTTTGCTGCTTCGATTGGGATATAATAAGTCAGTTCATTGTTTTTAAACAGTAAAGCTGAAACCATATTCACTTCATCATTACCTGAATTCGCTTTTGCATCGGCCTCGATATAGATCGAAGAATCATTGATAATCGTTGAAGCAGAATCACCGCATTCATCTTTAATATCATTCAATGTTATACTATGATTACCTGAAGTATCCAACATGCGAAGCTTTAACTTATCGTATTCTGCCGTAGCAGTATAAATATTAGAATAATTCCCTAACACAGGACTGGTATTTTTCACTTTTGCGATTTTACTTGAATCGCTGCCTATACCACTTGCGAACACAACATTACTCATATCAAGTGATGCACTTAAGCGTAATACCTCATGTTTAGAAGCTATATCAGAAGGAGTATATATTAATGAATTAATTGTTCCTGCAGTCGTATAGTGATTCACCGACATTTTATTCGGTGCTGACTGCGGGCTTGTTAAACTGGTAGTAACATAGATTTTAGAGAATGACAAATCCTTTGCGGAAAGATGATATCCTCCGGCAGGAGCAGTAATAAGTCCGGTGCCGGTAGAACTGCTTAATGTAAAATCATCTGCAACATAAAAGCTGTTAGAGTTTAACAGGGCATAATGTAAATTTTCTCCATACAGATACTTCTTAGGCAAATTGGTCTGCCCCTTATTATAAATTTTTTGCAGAAAATCAAGGTTTCTGCTCAACAAAAGCTGTCTTGTTTTAAATGGAATTACATCGTTGATAGCCTTTAATACACTTCCTATATTGCATGCAGAATTAGAGGTTAAAAAATTTGCAGGCATGTAATACGCATCTAGACCAATATTAAAAGACACAAGATCTGTAGGATATACAGAGAAAAATTGAAAGTCATTCATGTAAGGCTCGTTTGCCATCGCAAACCATCCGGTTACATTCGGAACAGAAGTATCAAGTGAATAATTTCCGTTTCCGTCTACCTGCGGTTTATAAGTATTATAAGTTTCTTTTACAAATAACATAAAAGACATAGGAGTGCCCTCGGCAGTATTCATGCCGACATATACTTTATCGCCCTTAGTCATTGAGCCGTATGTTCCGTTTGGATATTGGCCCTGTTCTCCCAGCTTCACTGTTAATGAACCGCCGGATAAATCATTGGAAGCAGCAAAAAGATTCATATCATTTATCACAGTGTGTAAAGAATATACCCCCATCAGCATTATGAATACTATCAACAATCTTTTCCACATTTTACATCTTTCCTTTCTCCTATGTCTACAAATGTAGACTTATAGAGAGTTAGAAAAATGTTATTGAAATATATGTTTCTGAATAGAAAAACAGGCATTTTTGATTCAAAAACACCTGTTTAGAATTGTCTACCTATTTAGACTTATATTTATTGAAATGTATTTTTCTGATAGAGATATAA
>CANSQL010000032.1 GCA_947649125.1 uncultured Erysipelotrichaceae bacterium
TGAACATATTTATCAATTTTCTGCCTTCATTGAACAAGTCAACAAATCAAAGTTTATCGCTGATTTAATCAGGACTCTGTTGGAAATGATTGACAGTAATTGCTTTCCTAACTAGAAAAGTGTATCTAAATAATCTCAAATCTATATAATGATCTTAGATTCGGAATAATGTGATATTAGAAATATTATTTTGTCAGAAAAATGTGTAAAATACATCTCGAAAAATTAAGAAAAATGTGATAAACTATTCTTGCTAAAAAGAATAGGACGGTGGTTTTCTTGAAACGAAATGCAATTCAAAAATTAATAAAATGGAAATCTGATGAAGAAAGAAAACCAATGGTATTAAAAGGAGCACGTCAGGTAGGTAAAACATGGTTGATGAAGGAATTCGGTCAAACTTATTATGAAAATTATGTTTATTTCAATTTTGACGAAGAGGATGATTTAAAATCTATTTTTGAAACGAATAAAAATCCACATCGTATTATTGAGTTATTATCAATGATTGCCGCAGAAAAAATTCTTCCCGGTGAAACTTTAATAATCTTTGATGAAATACAAGAATGTCCGGAGGCATTGAATACTTTAAAATACTTTAAAGAGAAGGCAAATGAATATCATGTCATTGCGGCAGGCAGCTTATTAGGTACACTTCTTGCAAAACCAAAATCATATCCGGTCGGTATGGTAAATCTACTCACTATTTATCCGTTTGCTTTTGATGAATTTCTTGAAGCCATAGATCCGATACTTTATGCTTATTACAATAGTATTCAAAAGGAACAACAAATTGAAGAAATATTCCATCATCGACTGTTAGAAGTTTATAACAGCTATCTTATTATCGGTGGGATGCCTGAATGTGTATCATCTTGGCTGAAGTATAAAGATCCGGCAAAAGTAAATCAGATTCAAAAAGAACTTATTGAAGTTTATGAAAACGACTTTTCTAAACACAACGGTAAGGTGAACAGCGGACGTATTTTGATGGTATTTCGCAGTATTGTTTCTCAACTCGCAAAATCAAATGAGAAGTTTGTATATGGTGCAGTTCGCGACGGTGCAAGAGCTCGAGAGTTTGAAGAAGCAATCGAATGGTTAGTTTCGGCAGGTATGCTAAATCGTGTTCATAATGTTTCAAAGATGGAGCATCCGTTATCTGCCTTTAATAAATTAGATCAATTTAAACTATTTATGTTTGATACCGGTTTATTAAAGCATATGGCTGGAATACATAACAGTGCTATACTATTAAAAGCTGATTATCAGTTTAAAGGACCTTTAACAGAAAATTTTATTTTGCAACAGCTTAAAGGACAGTTTGAAGTTGAGCCATGCTACTATTCTGATAAGAACAATGAAATTGATTTTTTACTTCAGTATGGTACAGAAATAATTCCTGTGGAAGTGAAGGGTGGGGAAGATAGAACTGCACCATCATTCAAGAGATATATTACGAATAATCACCCAAAGTATGCTTTGCGCTTTTCTAAACGAGGATATAGAAAAGACGGAGAGTTTACAAATATTCCATTATATTTGGTTGGAAAAATAAATGAATTACTGTGATAATGTGTTAGTAACTTAGATACGATAAAATAGTAAGAAGCCAATATGTATTCATAGAATGAACTGAAATAATGAATATATTGATAGAATATTCTCAATATAGTGATTCAGTCGATGATACTGAAATAGTAATTGTTTCAGAAGTAATTGATTTTTTTGCATTAAAGTAAAAATAGCTAAAATAGGAGATACTCTCAAATAATTCTAAAAACTGTTACACACGCTGATGATTTCGTGTATAACAGTCTTTTCATTTATTACGGATCAATCACAGTCGATGTTTTCCCGATACCGACTGCCTCATTCACAAGTCTTGTCCATGTAGCACATCCGGCAATACCGTCAGCGGTTAAACCGTTGTTGCGCTGATAGGAAATTAAAGCGTTGCGCGTATTATTGCCAAACGCTCCGTCAAGAGTATAGGTAGTATAACCTAAAGCATTCAGTGCATCCTGTAACACAAGCACATAAATACCGCGCGAACCGCTTCTGACGACTGGATAACCGGCAGAACATGCAGGTCTGCCATAACGTTTGTCAAAGTGTACCCATGTCGGCGTCATGCTTTGCGGTTCTACATAACTCCATACACCGAGATTGTTCGCAACATTCCAAATCCGATTGCGCTGTGCCGATGAGAGTGCCTGTCCGACATCAAAGGCTACTCCGGCATAATGCTGTGACTGACGCCCGTGTCCGCCTTCCCATATACGTTTAAACGCATAACGGAAAGGAATCGGTGAACCATAGGTTCTTCTTGTCGCATTCCATGCTTCCATAGCCGCATTTGTGGTCCACAATACCGAAGAACCAGAGCTGCCTCTGAACTCACCGACAAGCATCGTTCTGCCGTAGGCATAAGGCATCGGATCAGATTCATTCAGCCGATACACCTGTAAAGCCTGTGTATATACATCATATACAATGACCTTAGCCATATGTTTCCTCCTTTCTTTTCATTCTATGCGATACTAAGAATTGCAGTATAGGTAATGAATCCATTTCATCATGTTAATTTGATATTGTCTTGCCAATAAAACTTAAACATTAAAATATTATCTACTAAGAAGAGCTAACGCAAAATTAAATAGATAAATATCCAATTTATATGCTGATTTCATTTTCGCATAACTTCAAAATATCCATAATGAAAGCGGACGAAAGATATGATATAATGTTTAAAACAAAAACAGAGAGGAGTGTACAGTATGAAATACAAACTGATGAATAAAAATATAGAAGTCTTGAAATTTTTATATGATAAAGAAACACACACAATCACTAAAATTATACGTGTAATTCATCCTGAACACGCTCCTTTAGGAAGCATTGAATATAAAACAGGTATTACCAGAAAAGCATTAAATAACTGGTGGAAAGATCGCTCCATTCCTGCTTCCAGAAGTAGATTTAAAGAAGTAATGGCAGAAATGGATATTCATTCTTCCGTAGAATTACTTGAAAGATGCTTTGGTCTTAGTTTAAGTGATCAATACTGGGTCAAAGAAGAAAATTCAGATATAGACTGGAAAGATATTAATTTTTTTGAAAATGATTTCAGCGAAGATATGGGAAAACTGTTAATGGGACAAATTGATTACTCAGATGCTTTAGATATTTTCAGTCCGGATAATTCAAGCGACGGAAATCTAAAGAAAAAATGGAAAATCATAAATGGTAATCGTTATCTTGTAAAAGGCGGAAACAGCTTCAATAATCAAGAGCCTTTTAATGAAGTGATTGCGACAAGATTATATGAATTGATTCTTAATAAAGAGGACTATGTTCCTTATCATTTGATTCAGGAAAATGATACATTCTATTCAGCTTGTCCTACTATGATAAATACCGAAGAAGAACTTGTATCTGCATATTATATTGATCGAATGATTAAGCAAAAGGGCAATGACTCTTTATATCATCATTTCTTAGAATCATGTAAGACCTTGAATATACCTAATGCGAAAATGCAAATTGATAAAATGATCGTATGTGATTACATCATTGCTAATTATGATCGGCATTATCGTAACTTTGGTGCGATTAGAAAAATTGATACATTAGAATGGAAATCTATTGCCCCGATTTTTGACAGCGGAAGTTCTTTATGGGCTGCACAGCCAACATCGGCAATCGGCAGCACCTATAAGTGTAAACCATTTAAAAGTTCGCCGGAGGAACAGTTAGATTTAGTAGATGACTTGGCTTGGTTAGATATAACAAAGCTTATAGGCTTTGAACTAGAGGTTGAAAATATATTGAGAATGAATCCGCTTTTAGACAATGCAAGAATAGAAGCAATCATTCAACAGGTGAGGTTGAGGATAGAAAGAATTGTAAATTTAAATAGCAAATTGAAAGATAAACTTTCCCGTACTGAGTAGAATATATCCAAAGTGCTGAATCAAGTATAATAACGTATAAAGGAAACAACAGTTATATTGTTTTTATTCCGTAATGATTTCATTGATTGTAGTAAGCACGCGATGAATATAAGCAAACTCTTGGTTATTTTAGAACACCTATGAATACAGAGTGTAATATCCTGAAAGATAATGCTTATATTGAAAGTAACTTAATGTAAAAACGATGATGTAAACCTTTTGAAGAAAGTGCAATGTAAAGGATAATGACGATTATTATCCGTTAAATTCTTGCGAAGATGCTATGATAAAAGAAAGGCGGTTTTTCAATGAAATATATTTTTACTGATATGGACGGTACACTCCTACACAGTGATAAGTCACTTCCCAAGCAGCTTTTCCCTTTATTAGACGAACTGCAAAAACGTGATATTAATTTCGGAATTGCCAGCGGAAGACAATATTATAACCTTTATGATCAATTCAGAGAATATGCCGATCATATGTTGTTCATCGCTGAAAACGGTGCTGTGATGTTTGAAGGAAAGCAATGTATTTATCATAATGAAATAGCCTATGATATGTTGGATGAACTGGTGCAGCGAATTCGAGAGCTGGATCATGCGTGGTGTGTGCTTTGCGGTATTCAGAATGCCTATGTAGAAAACGACAATGTCGAGTTTTTAGAAAACTGTCGTATGTATTATCGCAATTTACGGCTTGTTGATGATGTGATGGAAGCCGCAAAGCATGATACGATTTGTAAAATATCAATCTATGACGCCATCGACAGTGAAACACATACAAAGGCTAATCTGAGCGGTCATGTTGATCAGTATCATATGGTGACGAGCGGGAAGCACTGGGTGGATCTTACGAATCCAAATGTGAATAAAGGGACCGCACTGGCCTATCTAAAACAGTTGAAAAACATCGATCCGCAAGATATTATGGCATTCGGCGATTTTATGAATGATTATGAAATGCTTTTGGAATGCACAGAATCCTATGCTCCGAGCAATGCCCATCCGGATATTTTAAAGCTTGCTCGCTATCATACCGCAAGCAATGATGAAGACGGTGTCATACAGGCAATCAAAAACCGATTTCAAATCAAACTAAAGGACGATTAAATTAAGAGATGAAAACCATCTCTTTTTCTATGCATAAGATACAAATGGGTATTTGTGATAGACAGATTCTATAGGTATACATACGGTATATCAAGGGGGAATGTCTATGACTTTGCAAGAGGTAAAGCTGAATACCGAAGCCATCATCAAAGAATTAAAGGTTCAAGGCAGTATACGCAGAAGACTGTTAGATTTAGGAATTTTACCGAATACCGTAATTGAACCGGTTCATACATCACCGTCAGGCTATATGCGAGCATATTTCATAAAGGGAACATTAATTGCGCTGCGAGACAGTGAAAGCAGTGAGATTATTGTGGAACAAAGGGGGTAGGGTATGTTTAGTAAGCTAATGGCAGTAAATGAACAGTTAAATGAGGCCTATTTAAATGAAAATAAAGGTTATACCATTGCATTGATCGGCAATCCTAATGTCGGAAAAAGTACGGTGTTTAATGCTTTGACAGGAATGCATCAGCATACGGGGAATTGGCCCGGGAAAACCGTAGCGCTGGCACGCGGCAGCTTTCTTCATCATCAAAAATCACATGAAATGATTGATCTGCCGGGAACCTACTCATTACTGGCGCATTCTCGTGAGGAAGAGGTAACACGTGATTATATCTGCTTTTCACCCTGTGATGTTTGTGTTGTAGTGTGTGACAGTACGTGCTTAGAACGCAATCTGAATTTAGTGTTACAGACCTTAGAAATTACTGATAAGGTAGTTGTATGTGCCAATCTTTGTGATGAGGCTGATAAGAAAAATATCATAATTCATAAAGAAAAACTGGAACAAGCCTTAGGGGTTGAGGTCGTATTAATGAGTGCGAGAAGTGCTGTCGGTTTAGATGAGTTGAAAGAGGCAGTGATGCGATGTGGAATGAAACAAGGGTATATGCATCGCACGCCTGTTGATTATCCGCCAATGATTGAGCAGGCAATCACTCATATCAGTAAAGTGATTCAAAAAAAACAGCTTCAAGAGCGATTTATTGCGATTAAACTGCTGGAAGGTAATCAACAATTCTATCAGTGTGTTAAAAATAAAGAAGCAGTTCAAACGATTGTTGAACAGGAAATTAAGCAGTTAAAGAATTGCGGTGTTTATGATCAATTAGAGGATTCGATTGTCGATGCAATTAATCAAAAAGCTTTACACATTGCGAATGAATGTATTACTTATCAACAGGCAGATTATTATCAAAAAGATCGTAAAATTGATCGGATAGTTACACACAAGGTGTGGGGAATATTATTGATGATTGCATTGCTTGGTCTCATTTTTTGGATAACAATATCGGCTGCCAATGTACCGAGTGAGTGGTTGACTGATGGTTTTCATATCATCGAAGGTAAGCTGAATACGTGGTTTCATGAGATCGGTATGAATGAGACAGTGCGAGCGATTCTGATGGATGGTGTGTATAAAACATCGGCTTGGGTCATATCGGTTATGTTGCCGCCGATGGCAATATTTTTTCCGTTATTTACGATTCTTGAGGACTTCGGTTATTTACCACGCGTAGCGTTTAATCTTGACGGTTATTTTCGTAAAGCGAAGGCGTGCGGGAAGCAGGCACTTACTATGAGTATGGGATTTGGTTGTAATGCTGTCGGTGTCAGCGGTTGTCGGATTATCGATTCACCGCGAGAGCGCCTGATTGCAATCTTGACAAATAATTTTGTTCCTTGCAACGGACGTTATCCAACTCTGATTGCGATCATTACGATGTTTTTTGCCGGTATGCTGGCAGCACCTTGGAGCGGTATTGTATCGGCACTGCTGTTGACAGGTACGATTTTATTGGGGATTGTTCTAACCTTTTGGGTATCGCGTCTCTTAAGTATGACGTTATTAAAGGGCGTACCTTCTGCTTTTACATTAGAGTTACCGCCGTATCGCAAACCGCAGTTCGTAAAGGTAATTGTTCGCTCTATATTTGATCGTACATTGTTTGTACTCGGTCGGGCAATCAGTGTCGCTATTCCTGCCGGTGCATTAATTTGGCTGTTTGCGAATATTACGATACAGGATCAGACATTGCTGGTGATCATTTCTGATTTCCTTGATCCGTTTGCGCGACAATTAGGACTCGACGGAGTAATTCTGTTTGCGTTTATTCTAGGTTTTCCGGCTAATGAAATTGTTGTTCCGATTATAATTATGGCATATATGTCATCGTCATATATGATGGAAATGGATAACTTAGCAGCTTTAAAGGATTTGTTGGTAAGCAATGGATGGACATGGGTTACCGCTGTCTGTACGATGCTGTTTTCACTTATTCATTTTCCTTGTGCGACTACGCTGTGGACGATCAAAAAAGAAACCGGCAGTTGGAAATGGACAGCATTGTCATTTGTGATCCCTACGGCAGTCGGGATGATCGTCTGTTTCTTGGTCTCACATATTGCCGGTTTAATTATATAGTAAATTCATTCAAATAAAAGGATGCCCTTGGAAAAGAGGGCATCTTTGCTGTTTATCAAAACTAAAAACTCACGTTAAGAAGCTAAATAAACGGAATGGCTATTCCGTTGTTATAGTGAACCTGTACAGAATTCATTTCTGACATGAAAAAACTCCCTTTAAATAGGGAGTTATTCATAAATGGTGGGAACGGTGGGACTTGAACCCACACGGGATTTCTCCCAACGGATTTTAAGTCCGTTGCGTCTGCCTATTCCGCCACGATCCCATTTGCTGGAGGTTCCGACCAGATTTGAACTGGTGATCACAGAGTTGCAGTCTATTGCCTTACCACTTGGCTACGGAACCATCTATGGAAGCACTGCTATAATATTATATACTAAATCAAATAAAATGCAACACTAAATGATGAAATTTCTTAAATTTTATCTCCAATTGCTTCCTATCAGCCGTCTAAACTCAACTTCAACCTATGAAATACAGGGCTTTTTATTGATTTACGCCTACAAATCGGGTATGAAAACAGCGATGAGGGGATATGCTAAAGCTATGTGAGGTCGATGAAATGGAAATACTGACATTTGAACAAATCAATCAATGGCACGATGCCTATATTCATAATCCGCTGCAGACAGCGATGCGCCATGCCGTATATAACAATCCTGTGGATCAATGCGTGATGGTACAGGAAAACATGACGAAGAATCAAAATCATTTTTCAGTTGAAATTAAGACACTGCCGGCTGCGGATCAGCTCACAAGCGGACGCTGCTGGATATTTGCCGGCTTGAATATCCTGCGTGAGGAAATAGCGAAACGCAACCATATGAATCAGTTTGAGTTATCACAAAACTATTTGGCATTTTATGATAAGCTGGAAAAGATACATACCTTTACGGAATTGGCGATTGAGATGAAGGATAAACCGATCGATGATCGCACTTATGTATGGCTTGTTTCCAACGGTGTACAAGACGGGGGACAATGGGATATGTTCGTTAATCTTGTGACCAAATACGGTATCCTGCCGAAGGATTATATGCCTGAGAGCTACCAAAGCTCCAATACTGCCGCGATGAATCAGTTGATCAACTCTCGCTTACGCAGATATGCCCAAGAGGTACGTAACTTAGCTTCACTTCAAAAAGAGGACGAAATCATGATGTTAAAGGCGGAAGTTATGGAGGAGTTGTATGGCTTTCTATGTACCTGCTTCGGCGTACCGCCGAAATCATTTGCCTTTTCCTATGCTGATAAGGACGGGGATGTGCATCATATGAAGGAGATGACACCGCAGGAATTCTATCGCGATCAAATCACTATGAATCTTGAGGAATATATCAGTCTGATTCATGCCCCTACTAAGGACAAACCGTTTCATCAAGTGTTCCAAGTGAAATATTTAGATCATGCCGGCGGTAAGGCGGTACGCTATCTCAATGTGGAAATGGAAGCGCTGAAGCAAGCGGTAATCCGTCAGCTAAAGGCAGGATATCTTGTATGGTTCGGCAGTGACTGCAATCAATTCAACGATAAAAAAGGCGGCTTTTGGGACGATCGCTCCTTTGATTATACCGCTGCATTTGAAATTGATTTCGGTATTGACAAAGAAACGGCTCTCGATATGCGTGACAGTACGATGAATCATGCGATGGTACTCAGCGGTGTCGATATTGTGGACGATAAGCCGATCAAATGGAAGATTGAAAACAGCTGGGGTACGACAACCGGGCATAACGGATATTTCATCGCCAGTGATTCATGGTTTGAGCGCTTTGTCTACCAATGTGTCATTCATAAAAAATATTTAACCAAGGAAATGCTTGCGGATTTAGAAAAGGAACCGAAATTACTGGAACCGTGGGATCCGATGGGAACACTCGCCGATTGATCACAGAAGAACTAAAAATCAAGCCCTTTTGAAAAAGCACCAACATCAAGCAATTCTCATTAATAACCTAATATAAGCATGTTACGGCCGCAAAGCGGCCATTTTTCATTATATGTGAAAAATAATGAAAATATTGTGTGATATTATGGTGATATTTACCTTTATGTCAAGTAACAATACAAAACTTTGTATAAAAGGTATCGTAAAATAAGACATTTTAAATTTCTATACTTTTATTTGAACTTTTTTTGATTTAAAAGTTTCTTTTAAGTAGAAAACAAAAAAAATAAGAGAGGTAAAAAATATGATCTTAGAAGTGCGTTATGAGAATTTTCGTTCTATGACGAAGCCGACAGTTTTTGATTTATCCGCAGAAAGCATCTGTGAATTCAGAGACTCGGTAATGAAATGGAATCGTAATAAAACCGATGAATATCGAATTGTTCCGTTAAAGCTTTTATACGGACAGAATTCCAGCGGTAAAAGTAATTTATTGTTGGGACTTCAAATACTAAAAGATATTATCTCAGCCGGCAGAGTGGATATCCCTTTTACGGTGCCGTATGATGAATTGGTGAATGTAAACTGCAAGGATCAGCCGATTTCACTCGGTGTGAGCTTCATCCATGAGGATCGTGTCATTGCTTATGATGTATGCTTCAACGAAGAAAGCGTAATCAGTGAAAAGCTGAGTGTAAATCGTTCGGTTATGTTTGATCGTAAGGGCTCTAAGTTGAATATGGCAAAGACGAATAAAGCAGTTGAATATTTAGATGAGCAGCGAATTCCGAGCATTGAAATCAATGAGAAGCAGTTCAAGCGTTATAAGGGCTCCGACATTTTCTTGACTCGCGGCTTTAAAAGCTTGATTGCGCCGACATTGGCCGGTATGATTCAGGATTATTTTGAAAAACGCGTCTTTATCGCAATGGAAGCGGGCAATGCGTTAAATCATCCGCTGTCGGTAAAAAATGAAAAAGAAGTGGCAGCCTTCTTAAAGAAAGTGAATTTGAATGAACCGATCGACGGTTCTGTACCTTTGGCAACGGGAACACTTCGCTTGATTCATTTTGCGGATAAGCTGTACAGTGCTATCAAAGAAGGCGGCGTACTGGTTATGGACGATTTGGATATTGCGATGGACCCAAATCGTTTGATTCCGTTATTGTCTCAGCTTCATGATCCGAAAATCAATAAAAATGAGACTCAATTGATTTTTTCAACCTTTAACCCTGTATATTTGAATAAATATTTTATTCGTCGTGATGAAATCACATTCGTAACTAAGACAAAGACAGGTACATCAATGAAAACATTGATCGAATTCGCAAATCGTGAAAATAACTATATGCGTAAATACTTAAAGGGTGAATACGATACGATTGCGCCGATCAACTATAAGGCACTGTTTAAAAGATAAACACAAACAACTGAAAGAGCTTCTTATGAGGCTCTTTTGTTTTTGCGGCTGTTGTTTAAGATTATTGTGATCGGATTCCCTCTGCCTTTTACAGTTAGTTATTGTTCTTTTACATCATGGAAAAGCATAGAAAAATCATCTGTTCTATGGTATGATATTAAGGCTATATGCGTAAAGGTGAGAAAATGAAACTATTGACAACTCCGATCACAAAAGATGATATACAACGATTGGCAAATGCAGGTGCTGACGGTTTGATACTCGGAACTGCGTTTTTTTCCCTGCGTTCTGCCGGTCTTTTCGAAGAGGCTGAATTAGTGAAGCTGGTTGAACTTTGTCATAAGTACAATGCGGAAATGCGAGTGCTTGTGAATCGCATGTTTCATGATGATGAGCTGCCGCGGTTGAAGCAGCATTTATCCTTTTTAAAGGAAATCGGTACCGATGCGATTTATTTCAGTGATGAAGCGGTACTGGCAATTTCCGAGGAATTAAATATGAAGCAGCTGTTGATTTATCAAAGTGATACGCTGTTGACTAATCATATGGACACAGATTATTATTTAGCTGAAGGCTTGAAGGGTATCGTATTGGCTAAGGAAATCACAGTGAGTGAAATAACTGAAATCGCGAAAGCAAGCGATGCTTCCAAAATGGAATTGATCGCTCACGGATATTTAGCGATGATGCACTCTCGCCGTAATTTGTTAAGCAGCTATATGGAGCATCTCGGACGTACAGAGAAGTTAAGTGATAATTATCATATGACGATAGAGGAAGCAACGCGTCATGAAGCAATGCCAATCTATGAGGATGCACACGGTACGCATGTTTTTTCGGCCTTTGTCCAACAAAGCTTTACCGAGCTGAATCAATTTATTCAAGAAGGAATCGGGGCAATCAGAATTGACGGTATCTTTCACAGCGGTGAGGAGCTTGTGCAGCTTGTTTCGATTTATGATCGATTACGCAAGGGTGAGCTTGACGCAAAAAGTGCGAAGGAAGCTTTTCGCTCAGCCTTTCCCAAAACAGTATCTGCGAGCGGCTTTTATTATCAGGCCACCGGGTTGAGTAAGTAGGTGTTATTATGAATAAGATTGAATTATTAGCACCGGCAGGTGATTTAGAGCGCTTAAAGACGGCAGTTCGTTACGGCGCAGATGCGGTGTATATCGGCGGGAAGCAGTTTTCTCTGCGATCAAGGGCAAGCAATTTTTCCTTGGAAGATATTGAAGCGGGCGTTGCCTTTGCGAAGCAATACGGCGCCAAGGTGCACGTTACGGTAAATATGCTTCCGCATGAGGATGATCTGCTGGGGCTGATCGAATATTTACAGGCCTTAGAGAATAGCGGAGTACATGCGATCATTTGTGCTTCACCGGCGATTATGATGTGTGCGAAGCAGCATGCCCCGAAATTAGAAATTCATGTTTCGACGCAGCATTCCGTTACCAACAGTGCCGCAGTCAATTATTGGAAGCGCAAAGGTGTCGATCGTGTCGTATTGGCAAGGGAATTGACGCTGTCACAGCTTGAAGCGGTACAAAGCGGCAGTGAGCTGCCGTTAGAGGTTTTCATCCACGGCGGGATGTGCATTTCCTACAGCGGACGCTGTATGCTCAGTAATCACATGACCTTAAGAGATGCGAATCGCGGCGGCTGTGCACAAAGCTGTCGCTGGAAATATCGGCTCTATGAAAACGGAAGGCCGATTCATGATGAAAAGATTTTGTTCAGTATGTCCAGTAAGGATTTAATGGGCGCGCGCTTTTTGCCGGATTTGATTCGCATGGGGATTGCCAGTGTGAAAATCGAAGGCAGAATGAAAAGCACCTATTACATTGCCACACTGATTCATACGTATCGTATGCTGATTGATGAAATATACACCGAGGGAAGCATTTCCGATCAAAGGATGGACTGGTATTGTGCACAGTTGGCAAAGGCGGAAAATCGCCCGTTTGCGACCGGCTTTTATTTGGGTATGCCGCAGGCAAACGATCAGCTGTACGGAGTCAACGGTGCAGGTATCAGCGGTGAGTATATTGCCGATGTGATCGCATATGATTCTACACATAAAACAGCCACACTGAAGGTTCGCAATAAATTTGATCCGGGCACCTTGGCAGAGGCATTTGCTCCGCATGAACCGTTACGGCAGTTCATTATTTCGGAAATCTACGATGAGGATGATATGCGCCTTGAAACAGCGAATCAGCCGATGCGAATCGTGAAAATACCATGTGATATCCCGTTGAGTGAGCATGCGATGATTCGTAAGGTGATTGATAAAAAGCCGATAGAATAATAAAGGGATTTATTTGAATAAAGAATGATGAAGCATTAATAAAACAGAAAAGAAAAGAGGAAAGATTATGAAATTAAGTGAAAGCTTCTTTTATACATTAAGAGAGGATGCGAAGGACGAGGACAGCTGTTCCGGCAATCTGCTGGTTCGCAGCGGCATGATCAAGAAAAGCTCCAGCGGTATTTATATGATGATGCCGATGGGAAAGCGTGTGCTGCGTAAAATTGAAGCAATCGTTCGTGAGGAAATGGATGCGAGCGGGGCACAGGAGCTTTCCATGCCGGCTTTGATTTTAGAGGATATCTATGTAAAAAGCGGACGCAGAGATGCGTTCGGAGCGAATATGTTTGCGTTGAAGGATCGCTACAACAAGGCATATGTTTTAGGTCCTACGCATGAGGAATTATTTGCGCTTGCGGCAGGAATGAAGGGCAGATCTTATAAAGATTTCCCGTATAATCTGTATCAGATTCAAACGAAATATCGCGATGAAACACGTCCGCGCTACGGCTTGATTCGTACCCGCGAATTTACGATGAAGGACGCGTATTCCTTTGATACCGATTTAGACGGACTGCATGAATCCTATATGAAAATGTTCAATGCCTATTGCCGTATTTTTGATCGCTTGCATCTGAATTATAAAATCGTCAAGGCGGATACAGGTGCGATGGGCGGTCTGTTGTCTGAGGAATTTCAGGCAATCTGTGAAATCGGTGAGGATATCGTCGTCGGCTGTGAAAGCTGTGATTTCTCCAGTAATATGGAAATCAGTGAGGTAGTAGATACAACGATTGAAAGTGATGAAGCATTTAAGGAATTAACGCTTGTTGAAACACCGAACGCCAAAACGATCGAGGAGGTCGCAGCATTCTTTGACAAGGCGCCGACTGATTTTGTGAAAACCTTGTTATATCTTGTGGACGGCAAGGAATTTGTCGCATTCCTGTTGCGCGGCGATCGGGAATTAAATGAAACAAAGGCTTTAAAGCTGTTAAAGGCCAATGAAATGGAGCTGGCAAGCTTTACGGATGTAGAGCGCATCACCAAGGCAAAGGTCGGTTTTGCCGGACCGATCAAGCTTGAGGGTGTGAAAATCATTATGGATCGTCAGATATCTAAGATGAAAAACTTTATCGTCGGCGCAAATAAGAGCGATTATCATTATATCAATGCGAATCTTCATGATTTTAAGGCAGATGAAATTGCCGATATCGCGCTTGTCAAGGAAGGTGATATTTGTCCGCTCTGTCAAGCGAAGCTGACGTTTACGAAGGGAATCGAGGTCGGTAATACGTTTAAGCTCGGAACGAAATATGCCGACAGCTTGGGACTTCAATATTTAGATCAGGACAATAAGCTGAAGCCGGTAGTGATGGGCTCCTACGGAATCGGCTTAGAGCGCTGTATGGCTGCCGTCGTGGAGCAGTATCACGATGATGCAGGAATTATCTGGCCGAAGGAAATCGCACCGTTCAGTGTGGCAATCGTCGTAGTTGCGCCTAAGGATGAGGCACAGCTGCAGGCGGCAGAAAGCCTGTATCAAGAGCTGAAGGCAAAAGGTGTCGATGTGCTGTTGGATGATCGAAAGGAACGTCCGGGAGTAAAATTCAAGGATATGGAGCTGATCGGTATTCCGTATCGTATTACGGTAGGCCGCGGTATCAGCGAAGGAATCGTCGAACTGAATATTCGCGGTATCGATGAAAAACAGGAGTTAGCGACAACCGATGCAGTAGATAAGCTGCTTTCACTGATCAGTGAATAAATAAACAAAGCATATGAAAAACGATAGGTTCAAAATTGATCCTGTCGCTTTTTTTGTTTGAAAGATGATCTGTTCAGTCTGTTTCGTTTATGTATTCTGTGCATTCTTTTCTTGTTGCTGCAACAGCGCTGTAAGTGCCATGAATTCATCAGGTGTTTCCTGCATGCCCAAGCGAAACCATTCATCGATCCATCCGAATATACTTCCTGCAAGCATCGCTTTTACATATCGCTCGATCGGATTGTTGGCTTCATCAAGCTTACATGCGCTACGCAGATTTTCATAAATCAAGTTTGACAAGCCTTGACGATAAAGCAGTAGATAAAACTGCTTATGCTTATAATAATGCCTTAACAAACTTTCTGATAAATAATTGATATCACCGTTGTTGTTTTCCTCAACAGCCTATGCGTTTTATCGAAAATTCGAGCTTTAGTATCAAGCCGATGCAATAGTTGCTGATCTGTGAAAAACTGTGAAATTACAACGCTGTATTAAAAATAAAAAGAACCTTTATTCATAACCGCAAAAAAGTGTGTTTGAATAGCTGTAAAAGCGTATGTAAGGACTAGGCGAACAGTTTAAAATATGGTATAATAATACTGATATTTTGATAGGATGCGATACTATGTGGAAAAAGTTTTGTGTTTCGATTCTTTCCGTCTGTATATTAGGGGGTGTGGCTTTTATCAGCGGCTCACTGTTTGCGGCTGATGAATCTGCCTTACACTTTACAGAAAATGAAAAGGGACATCACTATGTAAACGATGAATTTTCCTATACCGTGGCAAGCGATCGTAATGATGAAGCCATTCTTTTCGTCAGCGGCGGAGAGCTGCACGGGGGCGCATTTACTTATCAAATTCCATTTCATGAAACAGCAAATGTAACGATATCCGATATACATAAGCCCGGCGTATATCAAGGTGAGCTGAGCGCAGAGGTCAGCGGACAAGGCGGCAGTAAGGAAGTCAGCGGTGTGTTGTCATTTACGGTATACGGTATCGTTTATCAAAAAGATCATATGATGATGGAGCCGAAGCAGACGGTCAGTCCGGAAAGCTACGGAACATTGCCGAGTGATGTAAATCCGATTTTCACTTATACAAGCGATAATGAAAAAATCGCTGTTGTGGATAAGGAAGGGAATATCACAGCAATAAAGGAAGGGATTACCGATATTCATATGGTAGTCTTTGACGGTGCTGCAGAGCCTGATAAGCGCTTGTATGAAAGTGTGCTGCGCGTTGAAGTAGCAGCGAATCAGACTCAGCCGACAAAGCCGCAGATCAAAAACGGTGCGGAGCATGATTTCCGTTTTATTCAGACACAGCCTGTGATTGCCGATCGCAAGGATAAGCAAAAAATCGGTTATATCGAGCATCCGCAAAGCGGTACCTATGAGTATCAGCTGAGTGACAAGGTCTCAGAACAATATGAAATCGATAACGGTGAATTATATGTCTTAGGCAAGCTGTCTAAGGGAAAGCACAGCGTTAAGGTCTTGGTGCATGCAGGGGAGCAGTCCTACGAGCTTGTCTGTGAGTATGAGGTAAGCGCTGAAAATAAAAATCAAAAGGAGCATTTTCAATTCCGTTATGAAGGAGAAAGCGTATCAAGCATCGTTCGCTCCTATCAAGAGGGAAATAACTCCTTTCAAATCACAAGCAATAAAAATTTAGATGAGGTCTTATTCGGATTAAAGGATGAATTGGATGCAGAGTATTTGAGTGTTTCGCAGACCGGAAATGTCATCGTGAAAAAAATCAGCAAGCAGCCGATCGTGATCACAGCCAAATGGCAGGATGAATTTTATGAATGCAGCATTATGATTGATAAGGCTGATCAGGAAATATCCCTGCCGAGTAATGAAATAACGGTATCTCCTGAGGACGGTCGCTTCGATCCGCTCGTTGAAGGGCGAATGGGCAACGGTGCCTTGGTTGCCAAAGTGATCGGTAAGGACAAGTGTGTTTCCTTGTCCTACAGCGAACAGGGCGGCTTGATTATTGAACCGTTAGCGGTCGGTGATGCACAGATTCGAATTTATAATGACGGCGATGCCAACTACAAAAAAAGCAATGCGATAACGCTCCTTGTCCATGTGAAGGAAGCGAAGGCCTTGAACAAAGAATGGCTCGGCGATGCACAGTGGCTGGATATTCAAGGAATCAAAGGACAAAACGGATGGTACACCTCAGCGGTAACATTGGCCTTGAAAAAGGATGCACCGGCAAAGGCATTTCATTTCAGCGATAAGCGCTATGATTCGCTGAAATGGCAGGAAAACGGTGAGGCTGCATTACCGATTGCCTTTATCAATACACAGGATTTAAAGAGCACGATTGCCAAGGTTTCTTTTAAAATCGATACACACGCACCGTTGATTACCGCTATCACGGAGCGCAAGGCAGCGGATCGCGGTTGGAAGCAGTTTATCGATGAATTGACCTTCCAAAGTGTATTCGGTGAAGGTATGATAATTGAAATCAATGCGGATGATTCCTTGATGAACAGTGAAATCCAAACAAGCGGTGTCAAGGAAATATCCTATCATATCTATCGAATTGAAAGCGACAATAAAGAAACGCTGTTGGACAGCGGGGTACAAAAGGGCAGTGCTGTTTCCCTTCAAATTGCGGACAGCGATACGCACAAGGTTTGCGCTGTTGCGGTGGATCATGCCGGTAATCAAGGCGATGAGCTGTGTAAAATTTTAGATGAGGAAACATTGACGCAGGTTACGGCAGAGAATACGTCCATGATGCTTCATTCCCGTATTTTTAACGGTGATGAGCGAATTTATGTACAAACGATTGATGATGTGAATGTTAAGGACATCAAACCGCTGTTTTCTGAGAATGAGGAAATCACCGGTGTAACAGGCTTTCAAATCGAATGGCAGAATCATGAACAAGCAATCGCCAATCAAGTGATTCAGGTTACGATTCCCACTGTCGCTCAAAAGCAGCCTGTCGGTTATTGGGTACAAAAAAGCGGCGATACCTATAAGCGCCTGGAGTCAGTGAGTAAACCGACGGCACAAATTCTGCAGCTGACGTCATTAGAACCGATTTATTATGTAGAGACAAAGCGCAGTGCGACTGCCGGACAGCTCGGACTGTATTTAGCGAAGCCGAATGACCTTATCGAAACTTCGCCGAGCATCAATACCGAAGTCACAAGAGTGTCATTTCAACCGTTTACCTATGCAGATACAGATTTACATATGGTGCTGTACGGCGCAGGGGCAGTGCTTGTGGTATGCTTTATCATTTTATTAATCAGAAGCGGACATGAGGAATATTAAGCGTTCCGCTTTTTTATTGCTGCGGAAACCCCTGAAAGCTGTGCTTCTTTTCGGAAAGCTTTGATTTCATCCGTTGTTCCCGCATCATCGAATGCTCACGAAAGCTGTAATAATCATTGCGCGATACGATCAAATGATCAAATACTCTGATTCCGATCAATTCACCGCTTTGTTCCAGTGTATCGGCACTGATACAATCCGCATAGCTCGGTGTGACATTGCCGCTGGGATGATTGTGGGCACAAATGATTTGACTGCTTCCGTACTGCAAAGCCTCTTTAAATACTTCACGCGGATTCGCAAAGCTCTTAGATACGGTTCCGATAAATACATCCTTAAAGGCAATCATTTCACCGCGCTGATTTAAAAACAAAACGACAAAGAACTCTTGCTCCTTATGCCCAATATGATTCATCAGCCATTCTGAGATTATTTTCGGCTTTCTTCCCGCATGTGCTTCCTGCTTCATTCGCTCCAAGGAAATTCGTTTGATCAGCTCAAAGCACACCAATAATTCCGTTGCCTTTGCCGCTTTGATTCCCTTGATTGCCATCAGCTCTCGAATGTTCAAATCCATTAAAGATAAGAGATCACCTCTCAGCCGTAATATTTCATCAGCCAATTCCAGCGATGATTTTTCTCTTGTGCCGCTTCTTAACAGTATCGCTATCAATTCTCGATTCGATAAGCAAGCTACACCGTTATTCAGTGCTTTTTCTCTCGGTCGTTCCTGTTTGTTCATTTCCTTTACTTTCATTTTTGATCAACTCCAATGCTGTTTTATAGTCCTTCTTTGACAATGCCTCATGCACTGCCTCATTTTCTGTCTGTATCGTTTTATCGACAAACGGAATTTTTTTCTTTTTCAATGCTTCTCCGTATTTTTCTGCTTCTTCCTTTGATTCACTCATACCGCAGATGATACTGTTCATAGTATCGATTTCATAAATATATGCTTCAATATCCTTTTCCTTAAAATTTGAAATTGCTTTCTTTGCGTTATCTGAATTTTGATATAAACCGATTTGATGATAATACACAGTGTATTCTGCAGGTTTTTGATTTAAAAAGGTTTGAAACAATAAATAATAAATAAGCGCAAATGCGACTGAAAATATACATCCGAATATATAGATTGCTTTTCGATTTTCCATAAGATATCACCTCGTTTCATTATATGCGTGTGAAAAACACGCAAGTCATTGCTTGAGCGAAAACTTATCGACAGTTTTCCCTATCATTGTTATACCGTGAAAAATGAAAAATCCCAAAACTTTTCTGTCTTTTTTATCATTGTGTGGTATTATATTCCTTGAAGAAGCGGAAAGGGTGTAAACAATGAGAAAAAGATTGCTTCAATGCGTCATGCTTACGATGCTGATATTATGCGGCTGTACAGGTGAGAAAGCGGTAGAAGTGAAGCATGCTCCCGGTGATGTGATGCAGCTTTATTTGGATGCAGTTAAAAAACAGGACGGCTTGACAATGGCTGAATATACCTTGGATCATAACGGAGTTGATTTTTCCGTCAGTGAGGAGGATGCAAAGGCATGGGGGCTTCATCAGGACAGTATGCGGAAGCTGTACAAGCAGCTGTTGAATTTTAATTATACAAGCGATGAAGCAGTGATCAGCGATACGAATGCTGAGGTTACGGTGCATGTACAGGCATATGATATTCAAAAGGTATTGAAGGATATCGTAGCGAAAAAAGAGGAGCGCTTTCAGGAAATCAACGGTGATGATTTATCCGAGAAAGAGAAAAATAAAAAAATTGCGGATATTATCGTCGGAGAATTTAAAAATGCGAAGCGGACCTTTCAATTCGACGTCGTATTTCATTTACAGCTGATAGAGAATGAATGGCTGATACAGCCGCAGGATGAAGCAATGCTGCTGGAACAGCTGTTTATGCCGGAAAAGGATTCCCAGCATTAGAGGTCAAGGGCTGTAATGCAGATAATGACGATAATGATAAGAAGGAATATGGGAATCAAACTGTGAAAGACTAAGGTCATACGAAAGACAGTATAAGATAAAGTATAGGAAAAGGAGACAATCATATGAATGTATTAGACCACACAAAGGCACATCAAAGATTTTTTGAGGAAATGACAAGGATACCGCACGGTTCCTTTCATGAGCGGGCATACAGCGATTATTTGATTGCGTTTGCCCAAAAGCATCAATTAGATTATGTTCGCGATGATATGAATAATGTGATTATTTATGCACCGGGAACAAACGGCTATAAACAGCACGAGCCGGTAATTCTGCAGGCGCATATGGATATGGTCTGTGAGAAAAACAAAAGCGTCAGCTTTGATTTTGAAAAAGATGCGTTAAAGCTGAAGCTGCAGGACGGATGGCTGTATGCGGACGGAACGACGCTCGGTGCAGACGATGGTACAGGGGTTGCCTATATGTTGGCGATTATGGAATCACAGACGATTGCGCATCCGCCTCTGGAATGTGTGTTTACCGTTCAGGAAGAGGTCGGCTTATTCGGCGCTTTGGGCTTAGATAAGAAAAATATTCACGGAAAGCGTTTGATTAATCTTGACGGCGGCGGTGAATTTGCGACAGGCATTACAAGTGCCGGCGGTGTCAATGTCATTACCAAGCGAGTACCGACATGGAAAAAAGAGCCTCAAGAGGCTTTCGAATTGAATATCGGCGGCTTAAAGGGCGGACACAGCGGCGGTCAGATTCATAAGGAGCGCGGCAATGCCAATAAATTAGCGGCACGTATTCTGTATCGTCTCAGCAGCGAGGGAGCACTTCGTATTTCTCATATTGACGGCGGGTTGAAGGACAATGCGATTCCCAGAGAATCCACTGTGATTTTTACAACCTCAATACCGTTTGACAAGGCAAAAACGATTGCGGCACAGCTTGAAAAAGAGATGAAGCAGGAATTGGAGTTTTCTGACAGTGAATTGAATATTACCTTGACAAAAACAAATGCCGAGCGCTTTATCAGTGAAGCTGATACGAAGGCCTTGATTACCTTTATGCGCTTGATTCCTAACGGTCTGCGTCATCGCAGTATGTCGATTGAGGGCCTTACAACCGCATCCTCTAATGCGGCCGTTGTCAGCTTAGATGATTCTGAAATTATGATCAATACCTCTGTGAGAGGTGCTTTGGAGTCTTATATTGATACAATTGCGGAGGAAATTGAAGTATTGGCGAAGCTTTGCGGCTTTGATACAGTGCGAGATGCACGTTATCCTGCATGGAGCTATAATGCGAATTCAAAGATGAGAGAGCTTCTGCAGAACTTATGCAGAGAAAAATATGATCGCGAATTGACGCTGATGGCGATTCACGGCGGTTTGGAATGCGGTGTCTTTAAAATGATGGATGAGGATATGGATATCGTCACGATGGGACCGCTGAGCGAGGACGTGCATACGCCGAAGGAACGCTTAAATATGGAAAGCTTTGATTGCACCTTTGCGTTATTGTGTGACTTTTTGAAGGAGTTGTAGAAAAGGGCTTGATTCTTACAAAATTGTAATGCGCTGTAAGAGAGGCTTTTCCGCTGAGGAATTGTGCTATAATCAGCGCAGGTGATTTTATGAAACTGATAAAGAAACTGCTGCTTGCGGCTATGGCAACCGTTTTATTAATAATCGGCATAATAACGCTTTGCGGCTATCTGCAATATAAACAGGCGGTAAATAAGTCGCCCTTAACGACGAAGATAGAAGCGATTCAAGCCAATGAGGACTATGTGTCCTATGAAGAGATTGCACCGTATCTGTTACAGGCGACCGTAGCGATTGAGGATCGGCGTTTTTATGCACACGGCGGTTTTGATGTACTGGCAACCGGAAGGGCATTTTTAGGGACAGTGTTCGGATTCGGCAGATCGGGCGGCTCAACGATCACCCAGCAGCTTGCGAAAAACTTATACTTCGGCTATGAGCCGTCTTTGACACGCAAGGTATCTGAATTGTTCGTATCTCATGATTTAGAGGCAGCCTGTTCCAAAGAGGAAATTTTGACATTGTATGTGAATATCATTAATTACGGTGATAACCATATCGGTATCAAGGAAGCCGCTCTCGGTTATTTTGATACCGATCCGATGTCCCTGACCTTGGCGCAGGCATCTTTATTGGCCGGCTTGCCGCAGTCACCGGCAAACTATCAATTATCCAATCACTATGAGGAAGCTAAAAAGCGTCAAAAGCAGGTGTTACAGGCAATGGTTAAGCAGAAAATGATTACGAAGCAGGAGATGGATGAAGCATTTGCCCGACAGCTTATGAAATGATTTCTTTATCGGGATATGCGTTTCTCTGATATGAAAAAAATGTTCAATGCGTGACTTGAACATTTTTTTAATTTATTAAATGCTTGATAAGCGGAAATTTTTTTAACAATACACCGAGATAGGATAAGCTGATAACTAACAATACTCCTTTTAAAAGATTTATAAATAAGCCACGCACAGATAAGGACGGATAGATTACAAGCTCTAAAAGGGTATAGCCGATAATCCAATGTGTGTAATAAATAAACAATGTATTTCTCGCTATCGTTTGAAAAAGCTTTTGTGAATATGACGGTAAAGCTTTGATTTTTATCGTCATCAAAAAAATCGAACCGGCAATCATCATCCCCGGAATTGTCATCGTACCGTTAAAGATTGCATCATAAGGTGCATGATTCGCATCTTTTATGATTTTCCATCTGACAGTCAATAAGATGAGACCGCCTAATAAGCAAAGCAGTAATTTTAAGATCGGAAGCTCTTTTAATTTATCCTTCTGTTGATGAATCAACCCGCCCATAATAAAATACATCAGCATACAGGCTGAACTGAGATTAAACGGAAGCAGCCCGTTCAGCCCGTTCAAATCAAGATGACAAATCATCCCAAACTGTTTTACAAGCACATAAAATAAATTAGGAATCAGAAAAAGAATAGAAATCGTTATACACAGCAATGCTGAGCTGTTGCGATAAATCGGTTCATTTTTATCCGCATCAAATGCTTTTTTCAAAATAGGGAATAAAAGCTGAATTCCGATCAGGGTGGGAATAAACCAAAAATGATTGATTTGAACAGGATTGTTTTCGATATTAGCCAGTAATATATAATTTAACAGCTGACGAATACCGACGGTTGAAAAATCAAGTCCTGTATAATAACCGATTATGAACAACGTGATGATGCGCCATATACAAAATACGAGAAACATTTTAAGTATTTTGATATAGTGTGCTTTCATATTCAATTCTTTATTAAACAGCAAAGCTCCGTTTACCATAAAAAACAGCGGGACTCCGGCTACACATAAATTATAGAAAAATGTTTTGGTGAGTCTTACGAGTTCAGTATCGTTGCTGCTGAATACAATACCGAAATGGTAGGTGCATACCATTAAGATTGCGATAGATTTTAATAAATTAATATACTGGTAATCTTTTTTCATAAATAACCTCGCTGCATTTGTATATTGTTGTATATTGTGCGATTGATCGTAAGCTGTTCATGCTTCCTAAAGCAAGAATTGATATGGTAGATGCATATCAAAAAGCTTATAGTCATCTTTAACATAGCTGTAAGATAAATAAAAAAGACCATGACGCAAAAGTTTTCATCACAGTCGATTTGATAAATGGTGCCCGAGGCCGGACTCGAACCGGCACGGTATCGCTACCGACGGATTTTGAGTCCGTTGCGTCTACCAGTTTCACCACTCGGGCAAGTGCTTTATCATTTTACACGAAATTAAATTGAAATGCAAGATATAAAATGAATTTTATAATATTTTATAATATTTTATATTTTCGGATATAGTTATATAATTGTCAGAGGTTGTTGTAACCACTTCTTTCTGAAAGAATGAAACAAAACATGAAAGATATTGAAAATTAATGAAAATAATATTTGACGTGAGCGAATAATAGACTTATAATGTTAGTTAAGTATCAGAAAATATTTAAAAAGGAGCGATTATACAATGAGTAGAGTATACAATTTTTCTGCCGGACCATCAATGCTGCCGGAATGGGTGCTGCAGAAGGCCGCATCAGAAATGGTTGAATACGGGCAAAGCGGACAGTCCGTCATGGAAATGAGTCATCGTTCGGCAGAATATCAGGCAATTATAGATGATTGTGAGGCACGCTTACGCAGAGTGATGAATATCGGCGATAACTATAAGGTGCTGTTTTTGCAGGGAGGTGCATCTTTACAGTTTACCATGATTCCGATGAATCTTTTAGTCAACGGGCATGCAGATGTAATCAATACCGGGCAATGGAGCAAGAAGGCAATCAAGGAATTGAATAAGCTGGGAAAAGCAGATGTGCTTGCATCCAGTGAAGATAAGACCTTCTCTTATATTCCCGATGTAACGAAGCTGCAATTTCATGAGGATGCCGATTACGTATATATCTGTGAGAATAATACGATTTACGGAACAAAATATAAAACACTTCCGGATACGAAGGATATTCCGCTGGTTGCGGATTTATCCAGCTGTATTCTCAGTGAACCGATCGATGTTTCTAAGTACGGTTTGATTTTTGCCGGAGCACAGAAAAATATGGGGCCCGCAGGCTTAACCGTTGTGATTATTCGCGAGGATTTGATAGGAAAGGCAAAGGAACAGACACCGAGTATGCTGAATTATCAAATCATGGCGGATAACGGCTCTATGTTCAATACTCCTCCGACATATGCTATTTATATGTGTGATCTTGTTTTACAGTGGATCGAGGAGGAAATCGGCGGGTTAGAGGCAATGAAACAGCGCAATGAACAAAAGGCAAAGCTTCTGTATGATTACCTGGATAACTCTAAGATGTTCTCTAATCCTGTAAATCCGCAGGATCGCTCACTGATGAATGTTACATTTGTCAGTGGTAATGCAGAGTTGGATGCTAAGTTTATTAAAGAAGCAAAGGCAAACGGCTTTATTAATGTTAAGGGACATCGAAGCGTCGGCGGTATGCGTGCAAGCATTTACAATGCAATGCCGCTTGAGGGTGTTGAAAAGCTTGTTGCATTTATGGAAAAGTTTGAAAAGGAAAATCAATAAACGCATTAATTTCGGTTTATGTGAGCGTTGTTATTGCAGAAGTCAAATCGCAGAGCAGAGCGTAAATAAAGCTTAAGGCGTAAGGCTTCTGTGAAAGGAAGTAATTCAATGAACAGAGAGGATAAACAACATGTATAAGATAAAAACGATGAATCAAATCAGTAAGAGCGGACTGGCACATTTCGGTGAGCAATATCAAATCGCAGATGATATGAATGCTCCCGACGGAATTATCGTTCGTTCGGCAAGTCTGCATGATATAAAGCTTGATGAAAGTGTAAAAGCGATTGCGCGTGCCGGTGCCGGTGTGAATAATATACCGATTCCCGAATGCAGTGAAAGCGGTGTCGTAGTATTCAATACTCCCGGTGCAAATGCCAATGCGGTAAAGGAACTTGTATTTGCCGGAATGCTGTTAAGTGCACGAAAAATATATCAGGGCATTTCATGGACCAAGAATGATACGGAAGGTGGACTCGATAAGCGAGTTGAAAAGGAAAAGAAAAAGTTTGCCGGAACTGAGCTGAAAGGTAAATCACTGGGAATTATCGGACTTGGTGCTATCGGTATTCAGGTTGCGAATCTTGCGCTGAAATTCGGTATGGAGGTTTATGGTTATGATCCTTTTATATCGATTGATGCGGCATGGAATTTATCCCGTTTGGTGAAGCATGCGAAAAGCTTGACTGATATATATAAGAATTGTGATTATATCAGTGTTCATGTACCGTTAAACGATAAAACAAGACATATGATAGATGAAAAAGCAATCAGTGAAATGAAAGAGGGCGTTCATCTCTTAAACTTTGCGCGCGGTGAGCTGATAGCGGATCAGGATGTAATAGCTGCGATTGAAAACGGCAAGGTTTCCACCTATGTAACCGATTTCCCTAATGATGCTTTGGCGGCAGTGGAACAGGTGATTACGATTCCGCATTTAGGCGCTTCCACAAATGAAGCAGAGGAAAACTGCGTAGTGAAGGCTGTAGAGGAGCTGAAGGATTTCTTGGAGAACGGAAATATCACGAATTCAGTTAATTTTCCTAATGTAACCATGGAGCGCGGAGAAGGTGAGCGTATTGCGGTAATTCATCGTAATATTCCAAGTATGCTTGCGCAGATTGCGGATACATTGGCAAAAAACAATGTCAATATTGCGAATATGATAAACAAGTCAAAAAACGATTATGCGTATACATTGATTGATTTAGATAATCAAATTGATGAAGCAAAGCTTTCTGATTTACAGGCGATTGAGGGAATTATCAGAGTGAATGTTTATCCGGCTGTATAACGGTATAGAAATGAAAGAATCGCAAGTAAGGAATGTTGAGTGAAAAGAGACTGTATGCACGTTTAAAATAGTGTATATTGATTCAGGCACTGTATTATATTCGAATTTGAAATCAATATTGAATCTTAATGATATAGCGAGCATCAGTATGAGAAAACATACTTGATGCTTGCTTTTTCTGTGCTTATTAAGTGAGAGATTCGCATTGTATTGCGTTATGTTGGATCAGTGATGCTCATGGGATAAAGATAAGATGATAAAAGGGTAATAAGGTATTATGGATAAGCTGATAAGTAAATTGATATAGGATGCTTAAAAGGAAAAGGATAATAAACAAAGAATATAAGGGAAGATCAAGGGTAGCGAATAGAGAAACAGCGAGAGGGAAAAAGAATAATAAAAGAGAGAAAAAAGTAAGGCAAACAAAGGGTAAAGGGAAGCGATAAACAGGCAGAAAGGGCAGATAAGCAGAGCGTAATTAAAAAAAAGGAAAAAAAGTAAA
>CANSQL010000033.1 GCA_947649125.1 uncultured Erysipelotrichaceae bacterium
GTTTTTTTAAGAATCCTTTCTTCGTCATTGGTCGTTTATATGGCGCATACATTTTTTTGCTTATGCTCTAATATCGTCTTACATATTGCCGGAGTTATATACCCTGCATCTAAACAGATATTTTTAATTTGGTCTTTAAATTTATCACTTAATATCCGATATGCTGGAAAGAAAGATACACTGTCATGCACATTGCCGCTTACGCATAGACTTAATATCACAAAGCCGTTCTTATCACAGAATGTCTGGTGTGAATAGGCAAAACATTTTTCCTTTTCCCCTTTATGAAAACAGCCACTTTCCGGATCTGTTTTGCTTACTTTAATATGCTTTGTTTCTACGTCTTTTTTCAGTTTGCCGGTTTCTTCATCATAATTCAGTTCTTCTTTTTCATTTGTTTTTATTGGCTTTTTCCCATGTTTTTCACGGTCTTTATTAATCTCATCCAAAAGTTCATCTTCATATACTTTCTTTACGATGGCAACTTCTTCATCTGTATGTTTGTTTTTATTTGCGTTTGCTTTTTGGTGCGTGGAATCTCCGTACACTGTTTCCATATCCACAAATCCATAGGTAATCGCTTGTTTTAATATCTGATCAAATATCTGTTCAAATACTTGGCTGTCTCCATATCTTCTGATATAGTTTTGACTCCATGTAGAATAGTTAGGTACCTGTTCATCCATTGAGATTCCCAGAAACCAGCGATATGCCAGATTTACCTGTATTTCTTTACAGGTTCTTCTCATAGAGCCTATACCAAACACGATATTTATAAAAATCATTTTGAAAAGTACCACAGGATCAATACTTGGTCTACCAAAATCACTGTATAGATGTTCAACTGATGGATAGATAAAACTCCAGTCTATACAGGATTCCAGTTTTCTCACTTCATGATCTTGTGGTACCAATCCTTCTATTGTATTCAATATGATATTATCATTTTTACTATTTCTTTTTGTCATTGCCATCTCTAATCACTCCCAGTTCGCGTCTTTATTATAACATTTTTTGCTTGTGTTCAGACATATAAAAAGCAAGAAGAGCCTCAAGTTTTGCGAACTAGGACGAAGTCATCTTCTTGCCTTTTTATTTTATCATATTATTTCCTCTCAGAAAAGTAATACTGTTGACTTTGTTGTTTTTTTACTTTGTCAACAGTCTGACGGTACAGTCTTAAGACTGTACCGTTTATTTTATGTTCTGTTGTCATTGTCTTATTTGACATCTGTAAAAGGCATGTGTTATGATTTCTCAAACAGGAGGTCTTGAAGTGTCAGCTGCCAAAACAAATTATTATTTGATCGATGTATTGAAACTATTCTTCAGCCTATGTGTTGTGGCCCTGCATACAAATCTTTTTTTGAGTGAAGCTGAAACTCTTTATTGGTACAGCTCACATGTGATTTGGAGAATCGCTGTACCTTTTTTCTTTATCAGTTCCGGCTATTTCTTTTGTCTTAAAGTAAAGGCTGCCGAAAATCCCTCTGCAGTATTGAAGGCTTCGATAAACCGATTGTTGATTCTGCTTCTCTTTTGGCTGTGTATTACGCTTCCTTTAGAAATTCATGCATTGACATTAAAGAATTATACAATGCTTCAGATCATCTTTGATTTAATGAAGCGTTCTGTATTATATCCATGGGGCGCTTTATGGTATATATTAGCTTTAATTATCGCCTATCTTTTAATTTATCCGTTTCTCAAAAAGGGCTTGTGGAAGCTCCCGCTTCTGTTAGGCGGCTTTTTGTACCTGTTTGCACTTGTCTGTAATTCTTATTACTTTGTGATAGAGAATACGTGTATTCAGGGGATTGTCGATCGCTATCTCGATCTTTTTCTGTCAGCGCGAAACGGACTGTTTCTCGGCTTTTTCTATCTTGCAACAGCCAATTATCTAACAGTGAAAAAGCCTTTTTCCAAGCATACGAATATATTGCTTTTGTGCATCGGAACGGCGGGTCTTGTTCTTGAGACGTATGTTATCAGGGAATGTCATTATAAAGATGACCACAGCCTGTTTCTTTCGCTGTTACCGGTCGTTATTTCATTATTTGAGCTTGCGAAAAGCAAGGTATACCCTAAAAACGGAAAGCTGCTGCGAAATTTAAGCATCGGCGTCTATGTTCTGCATCGCCCTGTATTAGGGTATTTAAACTATTTTTTCAGCCTGTCAAAGCGTATCGGAAGCATTCCGCTTTTTATGATTGTGGCTTTCATATCAATTTTGCTTGCCTATCTTTTACAAAAAAATGAGAATCCGTATATCAAAAGATTGATTACCTAAGCTGTTTTGCTTATTTATACAACAGCGTGATTTTCTTGCCCTTGACATTGATAAAGCCCTCATCCTTCAGGTTCTTGATTTCACGAAACATAGAGGAACGATTCACCGCAATATAATCAGCCAAATCCTTAAATGAAAAAGGCAGCGTGATATAATTTAAGCGCGTCTTTTTTTGTTCTATTTCAAAAAAAGCCAACAGCTTATTACGTATTTGTTTTTGTTCTAAAATCTTTATCCGTTCATTCCTGCTCATAAACTTTTCATTGATGATATCAAACAAATTGCGCAGGAATACATTATAATAGCTGTGCTTGATATTATCGGGATAAAGCAACTTATCATAGTCAATGACCGCAACACACGTATCCTCTTTGGCGGTTATATGATATGTTTCCGTATTGGTCGCAGATATACCGGTGCCGAATACACCGTTTTCCTGCAGCTGTTCTAAAATGATATCATTTCCGTTATATTCTATATGAATGATCTGTGCAGAACCATATAAAATAATACCGATGATATTCTCATTTTTTATCGTCGGAATAATTTCATCATTTTTATGATACGTATACGTATGAGCGCCCAATAATTGGAATAATTTGGCAATTTGTGCCTTTGATAAGCCTTCAAAAGGATTGTTCATTTTTATCACCTGTAACTATTTTAATAAAAAAGATGAAAAGTTGCAAGTGCGACTTTTTTATTTCAAGGGTTATGGTAAAATTGTGGCAGACACAAATAGGAGGAAATATCATGAGAATCGTAAAAAGAGATGGTCATATCGTTGATTACAATCCGGATAAAATCAAGACGGCCATCAATAAAGCCAATTCAGAGGTACAGACAAGCAATCAAATTTCCGATGAAATGATTGAGGAAATTATCAGATATATTGAATCCTTAGACAAGAAAAGAATTCTTGTTGAGGATATTCAGGATATTATTGAGGAAAAGCTGATGGAATATGATAAATATCAGCTGGCAAAGAAATACATTACTTACCGTTATACAAGAGAATTAGTCAGAAAGGCGAACACGACCGATCAGACGATCAAGGAACTGATTGAGGGTGAAAATGAATACTGGAACAATGAAAACTCCAATAAGAATGCCGAGGTTGTCACAACACAGCGTGATTATTTGGCCGGTATTACAAGCACCGATATCACAAGGAGATTTTTATTGCCTGAGGAAATCGTAAAGGCGCATGATGAGGGCATTATTCACTTTCATGATGCCGATTATTTTGCGCAGAATGCACTGCATAACTGTGAATTGATCAATTTAGAGGATATGCTGCAGAACGGTACGATCATCAACGGTGTGATGATTGAAAAGCCGCATCGTTTTTCTACAGCGGCAACGATCGCGACACAGATTATTTTGGCGGTTTCATCATCAAGCTACGGCGGGGCTACGATTTCACTTTCTCATTTGGCACCGTTTGTCAGAGACAGCTATGAGAAGTATTATGATAAGTATAAGGAACGCAATTTTAATGAGGAGGATTGTAAAGCGTACGCAATCGAGGATACGAAAAAAGAGGTTGCGGACGGAGTACAGACCTTTAATTATCAAGTGAATTCCATGACAAATACAAACGGACAGGCACCGTTCTTATCCGTTAATATGTATTTAGGTGAAACTGAGGAATACAAGGAAGAGCTTGCGATGGTGATTGAAGAATTCTTGAAGCAGCGTATCTTAGGCTTTAAGAATGAAAAGGGTGTATTTATCACACCGGCCTTTCCGAAGCTGTTGTATATTTTGGAAGAAGACAATGTCCATAAGGACAGCAAATATTATTACTTGACGGAATTGGCAGCAAAGTGTACGGCAAAGCGTATGGTGCCTGATTATATTTCCGAAAAGGTAATGAAGGAATTAAAGAAAAACGCTTACGGAGACGGTGAGTGCTATCCGTGTATGGGATGTCGTTCCTTTCTGACTCCCGATCGTTTAAAGGATGTCGGAAATATTGCGAAGGCAAAGAATTATGAGGAAGGCAAGGGAAAATACTACGGACGTTTTAATCAGGGCGTGGTAACGATCAATCTGCCTGATGTGGCACTTTCCTCGAAAAAGGATATGGATAAATTCTGGGAAATCTTTGATGAAAGATTAGAGCTTTGTCATAAGGCACTGCAGGTAAGACATAAGCGCTTAAGCAATGCGACAAGCGATGTTGCGCCGATTTTGTGGCAGCATGGTGCACTGGCTCGATTAGATAAGGGTGAAAGCATTCATGATCTGCTTCATGACGGCTATTCAACGATTTCCTTGGGCTATGCAGGTCTTTATGAATGTGTGAAGTATATGACAAGTCATTCTCATACCGATAACGGTAAGGGGAAGGAATTCGCATTGGCAGTGATGCAGCATTTGAATGATAAAGCGAATGAATGGAAGCAGGCAGAAAATATCGATTATTCCATCTACGGTTCACCGATTGAATCAACGACATATAAATTCGCGCGTTGTTTAAAGGATCGCTTCGGAATCGTGAAGGGCATTACCGATCGTGATTATATTACAAACTCTTATCATGTACCGGTATTTGAGGAAATCGATGCTTTCTCTAAGCTGAAACTGGAGAGTGAATTCCAGCGTTTAAGTCCGGGCGGTGCGATCTCTTATATTGAAACACCGAATCTGCAGAACAATATTGATGCGGTATTACAGGTGATTTCCTTTATCTATGATAATATCATGTACGCTGAATTGAATACAAAGTCTGATTATTGTCAGAAATGCGGCTTTGACGGCGAGATGCAGATCGATGATGAGTTAGAGTGGTATTGTCCGAACTGCGGCAACCGCGATCATAATACATTGAATGTGGCACGCAGAACCTGCGGCTATATCGGAAGTAATTTCTGGAACAAGGGCAGAACTCAGGAAATCAAGGAAAGAGTGCTTCATTTAGATAATAAGGATGCGGAAGTGTAGCCTTCTATGCGCTATAATAAAATCAGAAAAATGGACATTTCCAACGGTCCGGGAGTGCGTGTATCAATCTTTATGCAGGGGTGTACCTTTCATTGTAAGGACTGCTTCAATCCGGAAACACATGATTTTAACGGCGGAAATGAATTTAATGACACGGTGATTGAACAGATTTTAGCGCTGTGTGATAATTCCTATATTGATGGGTTGTCTATTCTAGGCGGAGAGCCGCTGCATCCTGCGAATATCGAGGGTACGACAAGGCTTGCCAAGGCATTTAAGGAGCGCTTTCCGAGTAAAAATATTTGGGTATGGAGCGGATTTCTCTATGACAAGGATTTAGCGGATAAAGAAATCCTGCATTATATCGATGTTTTGGTGGATGGTACCTATGTGGCAGAGCTTCACAGCCCTAAATTAAAATGGAAGGGCTCAGCCAACCAAAGAGTGATCGATGTACCAAAAAGCTTGAAGGAAAACAAGCTGATAGTAGTGGAATAGTAGAAAAACGGGTATTCTTTAAAGAGGATACCCTTTTTTGAAGTATCGCAGTATGTGCTTATGTTCGATTATATCAATCAAAAAAGCGCTGTATTCATCAGATTATCTAATGGTTTACAGCTTCTTTTTTTAGCTTATTTGCCCATTCTACATAACAATAATTAAACAGCATCGGTAAGTATCCCATCAGCAGCAATGCGGTTAAGCTCGAGCCGCCTTCGTTGCGGATCGGATAAAGAAAGCATAACAGTACAGCACCTATTATTAGGATTGTGAGAAAGATAATTCTGAAAGGCTTCATTTCAATTATCGAATATTCTTTATTCTTATAGGCACGCAGTAATACAAGTACGGCAATTATGACAAACAGGATATCGATCGGATTAAAAATGTTTTCAATGAAAAACCACTTAATGATTTCATCTATATCATCGGTAATTTCGCCCAATAAGCCGTGATGATATATGATTCGTATAAAAACAGCATTCACAAAGAAAAAAATAATATTGTACATATGATATTTGAATGAATTGATATAAGTTAGATTGTTCATGGCTTCACCTTATTTATTTAGCTTAAGGAACAGAGAAACTGGTGTTGCGGAATCTTTGAATATCCTGTTGGTAAGATTGAAGATACTGAAATCTCTTTCCTATACCTTTTTATTATAACATAAAATAATTTTTATTAAAGATTAATCAGATCGTGATCAAATAAATGACCAAATAAATGACCAAATATATGAACTGGATTTAAAGATATTAAATATCATTTATACATATCCAGGAATCAAAGTTTCAGAGATTCAAAAAGAATTATTTGCTTCTGATTTTGAAGTTAGTGAAAATAAAATAAGAAATTCAATAAAAAGAAAAATACACGGCTATATAAACTATAAAGGGTCAAAGAAAACAGGTGGTTATTATATGAATGATTAATGTGTCATTATTTCATTCAGTATTCAAAATTATATTTATCAAATTTTCTATTTTTTCTAATAATCGCTCATGATTTGAAATTAGTGATAGGAATAATCTGCATATATCTACATGGTTTCTGCACATAAATTCAGAAATTATATGCAGAAAAAGATGATTGTTTCTTATTTATCTGTATATAATATGGTATAATAATATGCAGAAAGGGTGATACAATATGAGGAAATTTGATTATTCTTTTTTAAATAACGGCTTATTGCCCGCTAAGCTTGTGAATCTGACCGCTAATATTTCATCATTAAAAACAATGGCACAGGTACGAAAAACAGATCATATGCAGATATTTACGGCATTAGAGGCTGTCGCTAAGGTACAGTCAATCAAAAGCTCTAATGCGATAGAGGGCATTGTTACAAGCGATGAACGTATTGCGGCTATTGTCAATCAGGACAGTGCCCCGTTGAATCACAATGAAGCAGAAATAGCCGGATATCGCGATGCACTGAATGAAATTCACTTAAATTATCCGCATATGGACTTTTGTGTACGTGATATTTTACGCCTGCATCAAATGATGATGGCATTGACGGGATATGAATACGGCGGTCAATATAAAACCGATGACAATGTGATATTGGAAATCGACAGTGACGGAAACAGACGAGTACGCTTTCGACCGACTTCTGCCGCAGAGACCCCGAAGGCAATGGAACAACTGGAACTGGCATATTCAGAGGCGCGTAATGACGCAAATATCAATCAGCTGCTTCTGATTCCGTGTGTGATTTTAGATTTTCTCTGTATTCACCCGTTTCGTGACGGCAACGGCAGAATGTCAAGACTTCTATCACTGCTGCTTCTGTATAAAAACGGCTTTGATGCGGGGAAATATGTTTCCTTTGAGGAACAGATCAATCATTATAAAACATATTATTTTGAAGCCTTACACATTTCATCTAACGGTTGGGAAAGCAATCAAAACAGCTGTTTTCCGTTTATTGAAAATTTTCTTTCTACACTTTATATGTGCTATAAAGAACTGGATAATCGCTTTGCGGTAATCAACAGTAAGAAAATCACAAAGACGGCAAGAATCGAGGCCACTGTGTTAAACAGCTTAACACCGCTGTCCAAGGCTGAGATATGCAGATTGTTGCCTGATGTCAGTCCTACCACGGTTGAGGCGGTGATTGGTTCTATGGTGAAAAAGGGCGTAATCCAAAAAATCGGCAGCTCACGCTCTGCGCGCTATCTGAAATCATAAAAGCAAAAAAAAAGAGACTGAAACAAATCAGCCTCAAAAACCTTAATGAATGGAAAAGCCGCCGTCTACCGGAATGATACATCCTGTCATATAATTGCTTGCCCTTGATGCCAGAAGCAATAATAAGCCGTCTACATCCTTGTAACAGCCCCATCTGCCGGCAGGAATCTGTTGCAGGATTTCATGATCCACCTCACCGTTATCATCAAGCTGAAGCCTTGTACCGGTCGTCATATAGCCGAAAGAAATCGTATTTACCTGAATATCCTCACTTGCGAATTCATTTGCCAATGCCTTTGTCATTGCCTCTAAAGCACCCTTAGCTGCAGTAAACGGCAAGAAATCATTGCTTGATCGCTGTGCGATAACGCCTGAGGCATTGATGATTTTACCGCCGTGTCCTTGTTCGATCATCTTTTTGATGACCGCCTGACTTAAAAAGAAGCAGGCCTTGGCATTGATATCCATAACAGCGTCGAAGCATGCCTCATCAACACGCAGCGTGCGTTCCTTTCTGACGATTCCGGCAAAATTCAACAGGATATCGATATGTCCGTATGCAGCGGTGCATTCCTTTACGACTTGATCGATAACACCGGGTGTCGTAAGTGAAGCAGTCAGCGAATGATAACGTCTGCCGCATGCCTCTACTTCTTCTTTTAAGTGCGAGTCATCACCGATACTTACACCGAATATATCCGCACCGTTTCGTGCCAATGTCAATACACAGGCATATCCGAGTCCCTGTGAACAGCCGCTTACTAAAGCTACCTTACCCGTTAAGTCAAATAATTCCATTGTGCTACCTCCATATATCTATCTTTAGTATGAGCACAGATTTCCAATGTAAACATGACAGACAGCTTTAATAAAAAAATTCCCTAAAACGGGAATCTTGTACGATTATAGGTTTTTAAGAGATCATATGCAATCGGAAGCAATATGATAAAGGTCAAAAAGAATTGAATCACAAATAATACAAGGGAAGAACCATCCGGATTCATCGACCCATAGTATAGATACGGGTGTAAATACTCATACAACGACGGAAACAGCATATAAACCAACTCAAAGAAATAATATCCTACCGGCAACCCGATCAGAATACCTACCCATATCCATTTATTGATCCAATAATTATTTGAAAACATAACGAACACACAAAGCAATACACTGATCATTGTAAAAATCGAATATAAGACATAATGATTCGGAAATGTAAAATACACGGTAATGCCTACTGTATAACAAAACAGTATACAAAGACTTGTAAACATACCTCTGATAATTTGTTTCTTTTTGCCCATTGTCAACACACCCTCTTCATATAATAAGAAGCATTTCAGCGTCAAAAAGTTCTAAAAACTTGACTTACATTTATTTCCAAGTGTTCATTTATGCACTGTTGTTTTGATTTTTAATTCTTAAAAAGTGAAATCAAAAAGCATGGAAGCTGTTAATATTTATTCAAATCAGCCTTTCTCAATCATTCTTTTGATTTGCGTTTAAACATATTACGCATGTTCGCTAAAAAGCATTAGAAAAACGATGGAAAATACGATTGATAAACTCCCCCGGAATAAAATTTATGATATAATAGATTCGGATTGGAAATGATGCTATGACGATGATAAAAAAAGATATGCGAAATTATGCGGGAACTGCGCTCGGTAATTTTTTATTTGCGTTCGGCTTGAATATATTCATTGTACCGCTCGGATTATACAGCGGCGGTATTATCGGCTTTGCGCAGATCATTCGTACCTTATTGGCAGAGTATGCGGGAATACAGCTTCCCCAAGGCGTAGATATTGCCGGTATCTTGAATCTGTTGATGAATATACCGCTGTTTCTGTTGGCATATCGCAGTATATCCCGTAAATTCTTTGTTAAAACGGTATTCGGTGTTTTGGTACAAACGGTGTTTTTAACTGTTTTGACAATACCGAGTGTTCCGATTATTGAGGATGTATTGGCTTCGTGCTTGATCGGCGGAATCATTTGCGGTGTCGGCATCGGACTTACGCTGCGAAGCGGAGGCTGCGGTGGAGGAATTGATATTCTCGGAGTTTATTTCAGCTTAAAGCGCTCTAATTTCAGTGTCGGAAAGCTGAGTATCGTAATCAATGCCATCGTATTCGGCTTATGTGCATTTTTATTTGAAATACCGGTAGCGATTTATTCGATTCTGTATGCGGTCATTATGGCACAGGCAATGGATAAGGTGCACTATCAAAATATTAATATGACGGTAATGATCTTTACCAAGCAGGACGGTATTCAAAAGCGCATCAATGAAGAAATGCGCCGCGGTGTTACGTATTGGAAGGGCGCAGGTGCTTATACCCAAGAGGATACATTTGTGCTTGTGACAGCCATTTCCAAATATGAGGTGGCAACATTAAAGCGCATCATTCACAGTATCGATCCTAAGGCCTTTGTCATCTTTCAAGAGGGCATGAGCATCAGCGGTAATTTTGAAAAGCGTTTATAACAGCTGTGTACTCACAGCTTTTTTTACGTTCTAAAAAATTGAGCCTACACATTTTCCCTCTTTTCCGCATACGCTATGGAGAATGTGGAGGTATGACAATGGATATCAAGGTCATGAAATTCGGCGGAACTTCCCTGCGCAGCGAGGCAACAAGAAAATATGCGTATCGTCATATCATAGAGGCTACCAAGAATTCCAAGGTCGTTGTCGTTGTTTCGGCTATGGGACGATATCCGGATGCTTATGCGACTGATACACTGTTATCAATGGGCAGTGAGCTGTTAAGTAAAGAGGAACGTGCCAAGCTTGTTTCCATCGGTGAACAGCTTTCGGCGATCAAAATATGCAGCGAGCTGTTGGAACAGGGAGTGCGTGCTTTTTCCTTGAATTTTATTGAAAGCGGAATCCGTACCGATAATAATTATGAATATGCCAAGGTGATAAAACTCGATAATAAAGAAATAAAAATGAAATTGAATGAATATGATGTTATTGTGGTAGGCGGATTTATCGGCACCTCTTATGAAAATCGGGTGACGACACTGGGACGCGGCGGAAGTGATTACAGCGCTGTTTTATTTGCGCATATGCTGCAGCTGAAAGAGGTCGATATTTATACCGATGTTGACGGTGTATATGACCGCGATCCGAAGCTGAATGAATATGCGGTGCGCTATGAGCGATTGACATATGATGAAATGCTGAATATGAAAAGTCGTGTGCTGCATGATCGCAGTGTGATTTTCGCTAAAAAGCACAATATTAAAATTTATTTAAAGGGAACATTTTCCAATCATTCAGGTACGGTGATAGAAGGGTGAAAGTATGGATAAGAAACAAGCCGGGATTTTAGGGGCATCTGCATGGCTTGCCAGAGAATTGGCTCAATGGCTCAAAAAATGGCGTTTTCCGTATGATATCGTTTTATTTGATGAGGCTGAGGAATGCGGTAAAACATTGGAATATCAGAATCAGTATTATCCGATTCGTCGCTATGATGATGAAGCGCTTTTCGCTTGTACGATCGTTTTTGACTGTGTCGGTAAGGCAGACGAGCTGTTGGATACAAAGGTACAGGAGCGTATGTGGATCTTGCGTTTATGCGGCTGTGATAAGGTGGGAAAATTAGTGCTTCCCTCACTCAATTTAGAGACGATAAGCAAGGAAGATCATAATCTTCGAATACCTACCGCTGCCTTTGCGATGTTTGCGATGATTCTTGCCGTATTAAAAACAAAGCATACGCTACAGCGCAGTGTGCTTACCTCACTGCACAGTGTTGCGGAGGTCGGTGACGAGGGCTGTAAGGACTTGTTGGAGCAGCTTCGAGCCTATGCTTCGGGTCAGGAGCCGGAATCCGATATTTTCCCGTTAAAGAATGCCTATCAGCATTTACCGCTGTTGTTTCAAACGATTCCGCAGACTTCTGATTTCTGTGACGGCGGAAGCAGTGAAGAGGAGCTGCGCTTTCAAAGCAATCTCGAACAGGTGCTTGATACAAGCCTTGATATTTGTGCGACGTGTGTTCGGGTTGCCGGGTTAAGGGGATTGTCAATGAGTCTTGCCTTTTTATGTGAGGAGGAGGTAGACCCTGAGGCAATTACGGATTTATTCGCTCAGGACCCTAATATGATTTGTTTTGATGATATCACGCATAATATGTATCCGATCTGTGCGGATGTCATTCATGATTATCGCGTATATATCGGCAGAATGCGCCGCAGTGATCCGCATGTGCTTGCGATGTGGGCAGTTTGTGATGATCTTGCCTTGCGTTGCGGAATTGCGGTGAAAACAGCGTTTTATGTGATTCATAATTTCATTGAAAAGGATTGAGGATAACGTATCAGGTGCCCGATTGCGGGCTTTTTTTTGTGTAAACAGAAGCGGTATCTGAGATATCGGCAGAAAAATGCCAAACAGTCCAATGAAAAACTGCCAAACGGTCTAATAAAATTGTGCCAAACAGTCTAATAAAAATAAGCCAAACAGTCTGATTTGTGTTGATTAAACTAAAAAAAACTGGTAAACTAACAGTGAGAAGGTGATGATAATGAATAAATATATGGCAAGAACAGCGGATAAAATAATCGCAGAACGCTTAGAATCCATCGGGGCAATATTGATTGAGGGACCTAAATGGTGCGGTAAGACGACAACAGGAAAGCATATGTCAAAAAGTGTGATTGAAATGGATAAGCCCGATCTGACGAAGCAGTACTGTGAAATGGCAGAAATAAATCCTTCCAATCTATTAAAAGGTGAAACTCCTCATATGATAGATGAATGGCAGATTGCACCCAATATATGGAATGCGGTTCGCTATGAGGTGGATCAAAGAGAGGCGTTCGGACAGTTTATTTTAACAGGATCAAGTGTACCGCGTAAGCTTGATGCCTCTACACATACAGGAACCGGGAGAATCGGCAGAATAAGAATGAGAACAATGAGCTTATTTGAATCAGGTGATTCCTCAGGAGAAGTATCTTTATTCAGTTTGTTTCAAGGAGAAAATATCACCGGAACAGATACACACGATTTGGATTCTATCGCGTTTTTGATTTGCCGAGGCGGCTGGCCAAGGTCAATTACGGTTCCCCATAAGCCTGCATTACGCCAAGCTTTTGATTATTTTGATGCGATTGTTAATGACGATATTAACAGAGTTGATGAAGTAAAAAAAGATAGTGAAAGAACAAAAAGACTGTTAAAGTCATATGCAAGAAATGTATCTTCTCAGGCCAGTTTAGATGCCGTGCGAGAGGATATCATCGCTAATGACATTGAATCCTTCAGTAAATCTACACTATATTCTTATATAGATTCTTTGAAAAAAATATTTGTGATTGAGGATTCCCCGGCATGGAATCCTAATCTACGCTCAAAAACTGCGATAAGAACTACTGAAACCAGATATTTTACGGATTCATCGATTGCTACGGCGGCGTTAGGACTCGGACCGAACGATTTAATCAATGATCTGCATACTATGGGTTTTATGTTTGAAAATCTTTGTATTCGTGATTTGCGCGTATATGCGGACAGCTTGGACGGACAGGTTTACCATTACAGGGATAAAAGCGGCTTGGAGTGTGATGCAGTTATTCACTTAAGAAACGGAGAATATGGCTTAGTGGAAATCAAGCTTGGCGGAGATAAGCTGATACAAGAGGGAGCTGAAGCTTTAATAAAGCTATCTGATAAAATAGATACCGATAGAATGAAAAAGCCTTCCTTTTTAATGGTGTTGTGCGGTGTGGCTCCGTTTGCCTATCGGCGAAAAGACGGTGTATTTGTCGTCCCCGTAGGCTGCTTAAGGGATTAATGAAGATATTAGGGTAATTGCCGAACAGTTTTGTTTGTATTGCATAATGGGCATTACATTAATATTATTATGTCGTGAGTTAGTCGTGAGTAAGTCGTGAGAAGTAGAAGTAGAACTTGTGTGCCAATACCTATTTCAATAGATAATTTATCAAATAATATTTTACCAATGCCAAGCAGCTTACTTCAAAAAGCACGGAAAAGATCTGTTACAATAATCTGCTCACTAAAATAAAATAAACTTTTACCCCTATCTTTTTGTGTATAAACCAGCATTTACCATTGTAAAATACGTGCTTTTTGACTATAATAAAGATGGAAATGAGAGGAATCATAATGACTAGTATAATCATGGTAAAGGATTTGTTGAATGAAGAAAGAGTAAAGACTTTGGCATATGTACTGGATAATGCCGGTATTCAGCATGAAATTCGCTTGTCACAGAGCGTTGTGCTTGTAGACGGTGATAATGATGTGATCAGAAAAGCGAAGCAGATGATATCGGATCATGGCTTCGAGGTTATTTAAGTGATTGTGAGTGAGAATGGTTCTTAAGAATCATTCTTTTTCAGTGAATGAATAAATGTTAAATTAATGAAAAATTTTAAATTGATGCACTTTAAATATAAAATTCTTTTTGTGTTGTCTTTAGTAATAAAAATGCTTAAATATCGTTTGTTCATGCGGTGTTTAAGCACTTTTTCAATAGTAAAAGAAAATTGCGTTGAATCCTTAAAATAATAAAAAATTATTTTATTTTACGATAAGATATTGACATATGTAAAAATATTGAATAATATTAAAAAAAGAAGGTGAAGCTGTGAACATAAAAAAACTAAAAGATGCCGAATTGATTCAAAGGCTGAACGCACAGGATGAAGCAGCATTTAATGAGCTGTATGCGCGTTATCATAAGCTTGTATATTATATCGCATATCAAAATACAAGATGTGAGGCAGATGCCGAGGAAATCAAACAAGAGGTGTTTTTAAAGGTGCTTCGCTATGCGGGGGATATCAAGGATTACAGTCGTTTTAAATATTGGCTCGTCACGATCACACATAATGAATGCAAGCGCTTGTTTCGCTCAAACAGAGATAAGGGAATGGATGAAGCAGGCTTGGATCAGCTGTATATACAAACAGAGGAGCGCCGTGAATTTCTGCCTGAGGAAAATGTTCGTTATCAACAGGATATGGATGTTTTAATGTCATGTATGCTGAAGCTGAGTGATGAACAGCGTGAGGTTATTACCTTGAAGTATTTCGGACAGCTTTCCATTGATGAAATTGCCGAAATGCTGAATATCCCGAACGGAACGGTAAAGAGTCGTATGGCAAACGCCAAAAAGCTGTTAAAGGCCGATGTTGAGGAATATTGCCGTCGTAATGATATCAAACTGACTTTTCGCGGGGAACAGCTTCTTGGTTTATGCTCCGTATGGCTGTTGAACGATAGTCGTAAGTCCCTTTTCATGTTGCCGTTTTTTTCCAAACAGCACTTTAACAGTTTCTTTCATACGACATTTATTTTAAAAACAGGTATCGCAGTCAGCATAGCCGCATGTACATTGTTCGGATCGATTATCGTTAAGGATCACTTTTTTGATTCGGAATATCAAACCTATGAAAAGGATGCGGCTTTTGATGCAAAGGAAAGCTATCGCATATTAAAACAGTGGGCGCATTGTGAGCGTGAGCTGAGTGAAAAAACACAAGCGGAAAAGGATGAAATGCGTCCTTTATATGAACAAATGAAGCAGCACGGAAATTTATATTATATTCTTTTAGAGCGTTATTGGAACTATTCTTTTTAATATTTTAAAAAATTTAAAGAAATTTTGACCCTTTTTTCGATGTAGTGTATCTCATTGATGAATCTCTAGCTGATAGAATACTGTATTTGCGAAAGAACAGCATACAAAAGGATTCTGATGAACAGTGAAGTCAATGAGCTTTTTATTGGTGATATGCTTCAAAGATCGGTTTGTTGCGTATGTGAAATAGGCTTTTACTATCATTAAAGTATCGTTTGTATATCGCTGATGACTTAACAGCTTTCCTTTAGAGAAAATGAAATACACCTAGTGATCAAAAATACTTACTGCAACGGAATTTGAATAAAACATGTATTATGTTTCTGAGAATTTGTTCGGTGTTGACAGGTTTTATAAACATAAAAGAGAAAGGATGAGAGAAGATGTGGAAAAAAGCAGCAATATCTGTATTTGCTTTAATCATTATAGTTATAACTTCTGCATATGGTTATAGCTATTATCAAATGAATGCTGCCGGATCATATGCAGTTTCATCAAATTCTACCGGCAGAATCGGTCATTTAAAACAAGGTGATCGAATTTATATGGGAACAAAATATAACAATAATAATTTGGAAATGCAGTTAGTTAAAGCCAATCCGAATGGTGCGGGCAGTAATGTGTGGCTTTCAATAAGTAAACATTTTGAAGATTCAGTGGTTGCTTATGTATATGACGAAGCAGCTTGGAGCAGCTATAGTCATAGTTATGACAAAAGTGTTATAAAAAACTATTTTACAACTTTAAACTCAAATATAATTGCAGGAAGTATTGATGATGGTATGATCGTGGATCGTTCGCCGTATGTAACGCTATTACCTTCGGGCAATCCGGCAACAGCATATATGCAGCCGGATATGACAGAAAAACGCTTTTGGTGTTTAACTTTCGCAGAAACTTTGAATCAACCTGAAGGGTTATCTTACCAGTTAATTACATCTGCAGAAACATATATGCTGGCCTATGAGCGAAACTATTGGTTGGGGAACGGATCAGGTTCAAAACCTAACTGGTTTGCGATCGCCGGTCCGGTAGGCGGGATAACAACTAAAAGTACTCTCACTGAAAAATTTGCTTTGCGCGCAACGGCTAAGCTTGATTTGAAAAATGTTGTTTTTGCATTATCAACCGGCACAGATAGTAATTACACTGCTAATATCATAAATCCTACGGCAGATAAATCAAATATATGGAATACCCCCGGAAATACGATGAAAATCAGAGTTTTAAATCAAACATCGCCGATGCACATTGATTTTGACGATATTAAACACAGTAACGGAAATTCGATTCAAAAGACAATGAAGGGTTCTACCGTTACGTTATCCTACAGTAATGCAACGTTGGGCAGTACAAATACGATTTCATTATTATTAGCTGACAGTACCGGAAATATATTAAAGTATTATGAACCTTTACAAACAGCCGGAACATCGGGAACAATCAGCTTAAATACAAGTAATATACCGGTCGGACAGTATCAAGCATATTTAGTAAATGAGGAATATTCAAATGATAATGATCCGGTTTATTCTTCACCGCTATCAAATGCGATACCGTTTGAAATTACCGAACATAAAATCAGTTATTCAAAACAGCCGCAAAGCGGAGCGAGCAGCGGAAAAGATTATGAGTTTAGTAAGAATGTGAATGCGGGACAGACAATAGGAAACATTTCAGTGAATCCTCAAGGGGTTATGCCGTTAACTTATACAATGGAAGCAAACGGAGATAATTCATATCAAAACTTTGAAATCGATGGATTAAACAGCAGTGGGGCTTCAAGCAGCACTACGCTGAAAGTAAAGATAAAAAATAATGCGCCTGATTTATTGAACGGTGGATTAAAAGCAGGAACTTATAAATTTTGTGTAAGTGCTAGGGATGCAAACGGTGATCCTGTAACAGCTACCACTGATACTAGGGTTTGTACATCGTTTACGGTAGAAAGAACAAAATTGAGCGTTACCTTCGATGATCCGAACACTACGAAAAAGTCAATTACTGATGCGGCAACACCTTGGAGTGAAACTGCAACAGCGAGTCCAAGGACAGGAACGAAAATAACGTATTCAAAGTCAGGCGGCTATTCAGCATTAATTGAAATAGACCCTGACACGGGTGAAATTACGTATAACGGCAATAATGCGTTCAATAAGGTGACGATTCGTGCTACGGCAGATGATGATCCGAGTACAGGATTGGATAATTACGATCCGGCTTATGCAGAAAAGGAAATTATGATCTTTCGCGGAGTGAATGCGACAGTTACACCTGACAGTGCTTCCAGCGATACAAGTGTTCCGACCTTTACCGCAAGTCAATCAAATGTCATGGGGAACGGAGTCATCGGTACGATTACAGGTAATGAAGGAACACCTGATACGATCGGCGGTTCAACCACGACCTACAGCTATCAATTAGTAAACGGACAGGATTCGGGAATGTTTCAGCTTACGACAAGCGGGAACGTAGGAACAATCAAGGTTAAGGCAGGTTCTCAATTAGGAGTAGACAGCTATCACTTTACAATAAAGGTATCTGACAAATGGAGCAGTAAGGACATCGCTGTAACAGTAAATGTCGGAGTAGCGGGAGCAGAAAATCTGCAGTTTTATGAAACAAGTGCGGCAATCAATATGATAACCACAAAGAGTGCTTCGGTAACAGATACGAATATCACCGTGTTTGCGACAGTCAAAGGAAGCACAAATACAAATCCTGTGAAATATAAAATCGAGGATGGCTCAACGAATGTAATTGAAGTAAACCAAAACAGCGGAGCAGTTACGATTCACGGCGTAGGAACCGTAACGATTGTCGCGGAGAAACAAGGTGCAAGCGGACAGGCAGATGCACAAGCGAAGCTGACCTTTACGGTAACAGCCGGGGCGCAGAATTTCATCTATACGGATAACGCAGGAAATGAGCTTCCGAAAAGCGGTAATAACTATTCTGCGAAAACAGATACGTATGCGCCGAATAAATCATTCCAATTATATACGGCAGGAAATCCAACGGGCAGTACAGTAACGTATCAGCTAAAGGCAGGAAGTCCAACGGATGTGATATCGGTAGATGCGAGTGGATTAGTAACGATATTAAATGCTTCCTTGAATAACCAAATGGGCAAGGTTATTGTTCAGGCAACGAGTCATGACCCAAGCGGTAATTATACAGATAAAACGATTGAATTACCGATTAATATAGAAAAAGGCACAAGAACGATCAGCTTCAAGGAGAATCCAATCTACGCAGTAAGCGGAAACGGCAGTGTTACTCCTGTGATAGAGGTAGACGGTGTCATCGATACCGATGGTGATATATTGGTTGAAGTAGATCATAACGAGGACAGCTCTATCGCATGGACAAGTGATAATAAAACGATTGAATATGACTACAGCGATCCGGATCCAAAGAATATCAAGATACATGCGACCAAGCCGATGAATCGAAACTATAAAGCGGCAGAGGCAGACGGTATCCTTCATATCATGGGACCTGATGAAAATGTACTGGCAATCACAAGCCCGGGAAAAATCATTTACGGCGATCACTTCACGATCAGAAGCAGTCAATATGATGCGGACAGTACAAACGTACAGTATAAATTTGAGGTAGATGATACCACATATGTCTCAAATCCAACCGTAAACGGAAACAGTGCAGAGTTTGATGCAAAACAATTCAGCGGAACTGTTAAAACAACGATTACTGTGACAAGAACGGCGGACGGTGAAACTCCGTTGAGTAAAAAGGTACAGATAACAGTATTGCCGAAACCAATCGAAATCATCATTGACGATAAAGAGAAGCTAAAGGGAGAACAGAATCCAAGCTTGACCTATAAGGATTTCAAAAACAAGTTAGTTTCATGGAACGGTGTGCAGGATGTGATACAGGAAAATGATATCAAGCTGAGCACAACGGCAAAAACAGACAGTAATGCAGGAAGCTATCCGATCAAGGGAGATGCGAATACATTAAATAATACCTATCCAAACTACAGCTTTACATTCAAAGAGGGAACCTTAAAAATAACTGAGGAAAACATTGAGGATGATTGGTATCACTTAGAGCTTGATGATGGGAACAATACTGCTTATACAGGAGAGTGGACAAATAAAGATATCAATATTGTATCGGATCACAACGAGTACATTAATCTGTCCTTAGACCAAAGCACATGGAACCCAAGTCAAGTCACAATCACAAGCGAAGGCGAGACCAACCAAAGCTTTTGGATGAAAAAGGACAGCGGGGCTATCACCAAAGAGAAACAGGAAACAATCAGAATCGATAAGACAGCACCAAGTGTAAAAAACATCAAAGCCAAGGATACAAACAACAAGCTGCAGGATATTATCAATAAAATCAGCGGCGGAATCTTCTTTAAGCCGGGAACGTCATTTGAGGTAACGACAAGTGATGCGAAGGATGACCTAAAGGTCAGCGGTACAAAGGAAATCGCTTATAAGGTATATAAAACAGAGAAGCAATCAAGAGCCGGAGATGAGCTGATCAAGGATGGAACCTTAACTGTCACAAAAGAAAAGGCAAGCATTACCATCAGTGAGCTTACCGGAAGCTATAAGATATGCGTAACACCGACTGACAATGCAGGAAATACAAATACGGAAAGCTGTCATGAGGTAGAGCTAAAGAAAATCGATGTTGATGTAGACGGAGACGGTAAGCCTGATTTCAATGATCCGGACGGGGATGGCTGTCCTGACTTAAACATCAAGTGGAAGGACCCTGAAGATCCTGATAAATGGATTGTGGTAAACGGAGATCGAGATTACGACGGACTGCCTGATTTAAACATTGACAGTGACGGAGACGGCAAGCCTGACTTGAATATTGATACGGATAATGACGGTAAACCCGATCTTAACCTAGTAATTCTAAAGAAAGGTGACTGGAAGCCAACAAAGTGCGTAAAGGCAGACCCTGATAACGGAATCTTAGAGGAATACTGTACAGGCACAAGTGTAAAGCCTGTAATCAATGTAGATACCGACGATGACGGAATTCCTGATATCAATATAGATAATAAAGGAGATTTCAAGCCACATATCAATATCTCGAAGGACGGAAAAACGCCGATCATCAATATTGCGAAAATCCACGACTGGAAACCAAATAAGAACTACAACAAGAGTACTTATTCCTATGACAGTATCGGTAAAGATGATGTAAAGCCTGAATTAAATATCGACACAGACGGAGACGGTTATCCTGATATTAATCTTGATATAGACAACGACGGTGTTCTTGATTTAAATGTTGACATTGACGGCGATTACATTCCCGATATGAATATAGACAGTACGGGAGACGGAAAGCCTGATATCAATGTGGATACGGACAATGACGGTAAACCGGATGCCAATTTAAAAGAAATTACCGAATGGAAACCTGAGAAAAATGTAGACGGTGATTTCCCATACGATACAATGGATTTCAATAAAGAGAAGCCAATCGAACCTGATAAACCTAATACTTCGGTAAAAGGACAATATAATCCGGCTACCAGTATGGGCGGAGCATTAACGGGAGATGAAACAAACACAATGCTTTATATCAGCTTAACGCTTTCGGCGATTGGAGTAATTTGTTATTTGCTGTACAAATATAAGAAAGATACATTTCAATAAATAAAGGTCTACAAAGGTAGACATTAATAGAGATAGGAAAATGTTATTGAAATATATGTTTCTGAATAAAAAAACAGGTATTTTTACCTTGAAAACACCTGTTTCATATCGTCTACCTTTGTAGACATGACAGAGAGGAGTGAGCATTATGTGGAAAAAATTATTATTCAGCTTAGCCGTATTGGTTTTAACTTTTACTGTAGTTTATTCATATCATAATTATCAATTAAGTGCATCAACAAATCCATATAATGTTAATTCTAGTATAACGGCGAGAATTAATAAAGCACCGTCAAACCTAAGCGGTTCAAAAACGGATATTGGTTTTAAAGCAGGAGATAAAATTGCGATTGAAGCAGGAGGCGGAAATAATGCTTGGCAACTTCAAAAGCTTAAAAATTATACGACTTATAATTGTTCGGTTACACTTCATCAAGCTGCAAAACCATCGCGCTGTTCAAGAACGGCAATCAACGCGTGGTTATCTCTTTCTACAAAAGCTTTGGTTTCTAATATAATATTTACGAATTATACTAATATGAAGACATTCCCCTGGCTTGTATTTACCGATCAAACAAAATACTATGGATGGAGTATAAATGAAGCTACATACAGATTTTCAACATTGCCTTACCGCAATCAAATGTCTGTCAGTTATATTGAAACATTTAATACACAATTAGATCTCACAAATGATAAAAGCCTAATAACATATAATGATGAAGGGGATTTCTTTGATGAAGTTTATAATGTAAGAGGACTTCATCAAAACAATATTCTGGCGATGCTAATCAGTGGAATGGGACCTGACAGCTTCGGTAAAAAGAGCTTTTTGCCTAATAAATACACGTTGGATGACTTGAATGATTCTCAGCGTAAATATACTTCAGATTACTGGCTAGCTCATGCTTTTTCAAATCCTACAGGACATGAAGCCGGTGATTCAAATGATAAGGTAGTGGGTGCAACAGGTGTTTCCACACGTTTCTCACAAAATCGTACAGCGGCAGGAAATGTTAAGGTAGATAATATCTTTGCACTTTATGGGAGTGTTCGCCCGGCGGCATACATTGATTTGAATAACGCAGTGTTTGCGGCTTCAGCTTCTACAGGGACAAGTTCAATCAGTGCCATTAAAGCAACTCCGGCAAATTTATTATCAACTTCGAGCCATGTAGTAAATGATACGGCAACTTATGATGATATGATCGTTCGCTTGTTAGATACATCAATGACAGCGAATATGAATTCAACTGAGCCTTTCTATCATGTAAGTGAGAATCAACCGTTGAATAAGCAAAATAATCTATTTGCGACTGCAAAAGGAACAAAAATAAGATTGAAGGCCTCAGGCACAAGCGGCGGAACAATTTCAGCGGTGATATTCGATAATCAAGGAAAGCCATTGTATTATGCACCACTAGGAGCGGCTTCAGGCGGTGATGAATTATATGAGGTTGATACAAGCGGTTTAGCAGAGGGACAATATCAAATCGCAGTAGTAAATGAGGTTCTGCCGACTAATCGTGAACCAAGTAAATCATCAGCGTTTTCACAAGCCTATAACCTGTTAATTACCAAAGAGGTAACAGTAAATGTTACTCCTAAGACAGGTTTAGAGGTCAGTAAGAATGTTAATCAAAATGATGTTGTGGCAACCTATACAACAAGCAACGGTGTTTCACCGATTACGACAACATTAGTCAGTGATACAAGTGTCAGCGGTCATGAAAATGATTATCAGTTGTTCTCATTATCGAATGGAAATGTAGTTGTAAAGGGGCCTGACGGTTTAGATGCGGGAGATTATTATTTCAAAATTAATGCGATAGACAGTAACGGTGATCCGGAGGGTGGCGTTGATTCTGCGACGGTTCATATCGTAGTAGGAAAGACAAACTTAACAGTTACCTTCGATGATTCGAATACAACCAAGAAATCAATCAGTGATGCAGCATCACCTTGGAGTGAAACTGCGACAGCGAATCCAAGTACAGGGACAAAGATAACATATTCAAAGTCAGGCGGTTATTCGGCATTAATTGAAATAGACCCTGACACGGGTGAAATTACGTATAACGGAAATGATGCGTTTAATAAGGTAACAATTCGTGCTACGGCAGATGATGATCCAAGCTCAGGATTGGATAATTATGAGCCGGCTTATGCAGAAAAGGAAATTATGATCTATCGCGGAGTGAATGCGACAGTTACACCTGACAGTGCTTCCAGCGATACAAGTGTTCCGACCTTTACCGCAAGTCAATCAAATGTCATGGGGAACGGAGTCATCGGTACGATTACAGGTAATGAAGGAACACCTGATACGATCGGCGGTTCAACCACGACCTACAGCTATCAATTAGTAAACGGACAGGATTCGGGAATGTTTCAGCTTACGACAAGCGGGAATGTCGGAACGATTAAAGTAAAGGCAGGCTCGCAATTAGGAGTCGGAAGTTATCATTTTACAATAAAGGTATCGGATAAATGGAGCAGTAAGGACATTGATGTAACGGTAAATGTCGGAGTAGCGGGAGCAGAAAATCTGCAGTTTTATGAAACGAGTGCGGCAATCAATATGATAACCACAAAGAGTGCTTCGGTAACAGATACGAATGTCACCGTATTTGCGACAGTCAAGGGCAGTACAAATACAAATCCGGTGAAATACAAAATCGAGGATGGCTCAACGAATGTAATTGAAGTAAACCAAAACAGCGGAGCAGTTACGATTCACGGAGTCGGAACGGTAACGATCATCGCTGAGAAAAAGGGCGGAACAGGACAGGCAGATGCACAAGCGAAGCTGACTTTTACGGTAACAGCCGGAGCTCAAAACTTCATTTATACGGATAACGCAGGAAATGAGCTTCCGAAAAGCGGCAGTAATTATTCGGCGAAAACAGATACGTATGCGCCCAATAAAACAATACAGTTATATACGGCAGGAAATCCAACAGGAAGTAGTGTAACGTATCAGCTAAAGGCAGGAAGTCCTAGCGATGTGATATCAGTAGATGCGAGCGGATTAGTAACGATATTAAATGCTTCATTGAGCAATCAAATGGGCAAGGTTATTGTCCAAGCAGTAAGTCATGACCCAAGCGGTAATTATACAGATAAAACGATCGAGCTTCCGATTAATATTGATAAGGGTACAAGAACGATTGCGTTTGTAGAAAATCCGATCTATGTGGTAAACGGAAGCGGCAGTGTTACTCCTGTCATAGAGGTAGACGGAGTGACTGATACCGATGGTGATGTATTGATTGAAATAGATCACAATGAGGATAACGCTATCGCATGGACAAGCGATAATAAGACGATCGAATATGACTACAGTGAACCAAATCCAAAGGATATCAAGATACATGCGACCAAGCCGATGAATCGAAACTATAAAGCGGCAGAGGCAGACGGTGTCCTTCATATTATGGGGCCTGATGAAAATGTATTGGCAATCACGAGTCCGGGAAAGATTATCTACGGCGATCATTTCACGATCAGAAGCAGTCAATATGACGCGGACAGTACAAACGTACAATACACGTTTGAGGTAGATGATACAACGTACATTTCAAATCCAACCGTAAACGGAAACAGTGCTGCTTTTGATGCGAAACAATTTAGCGGAAACAATAAAACAACGATCATGGTGACAAGAACGGCAGACGGAGAAACACCGTTAAGTAAACAGGTGCAAGTATCGGTACTACCAAAGCCGATTGAAATCATCATTGATGATAAAGAGAAGCTAAAGGGAGAAGAAAACCCAAGCTTGACCTATCAAGATTTCAAATACAAGTTAGTTTCATGGAACGGTGTACAGGATGTGATACAGGAAAATGATATCAAGCTAAGCACAACGGCAAAGACAGACAGTAATGCGGGAAGCTATCCGATTAAGGGAGACAGTAACACATTAAACAAAACCTATCCAAACTACAGCTTTACATTCAAAGAGGGAACCTTAACAATCAAAGAGGAAAATATTGAGGATGATTGGTATCACTTAGAGCTTGATGATGGGAACAATACTGCTTATA
>CANSQL010000034.1 GCA_947649125.1 uncultured Erysipelotrichaceae bacterium
GAACGGCATGCATGGTGGTGTGAGAGGGTAATTAAATTTACCCTACTCGATTTATCGGCTATCTCTGTCAATGGATTTCTTACGCTGTCTTTGCGGTGTTTTCTGCTTGTTGCGTTCCTGTATCTCACGCAGATGTTTTAACACGCTCTGCTTTTCAGGCGGTCTGTACTGTCCTTTGGCGGCGACTGTTGGTTTCCTGCTGACTTGATATTCCCACTCGGCAAGGTCACGGTTGTACTGTTCCACAACGCTTTCCATTTCTCGGAAAGTACGCATAAAAACTTGCACATCGGGATAACCGTCCTCTTTGAGTGTATCTGGGATTTTATCCAGCCTGTCGGCAATCTCCGTTTCGGTTTCTTTGATTTTTACCTCCAACGCTTTTCGTTCTTTACCTTTGAAAAGCCCCTTTGTATCGGCAAGCTGCTGTTTCAACTGCGGCAGAACTTTATCCTGCAAGTTTTTGATTTTTACCGCCTTATCCTGTACTTTTATCATCAGATTTCTCATATGGCGGAACTCTGCCATATCAATATCAAGCGTAGGTTTAGGCGGCATATCTTTTTCCCGAATAAGGTTTTGCAGAAAATCTTTTGCTTTTGCCACAATCCCACGGAACAGATTGGGCAGCCATCCTTTGCTTTTGATAGATTGGCTTGCTTTTTCGTGTATCTCGGTCTGCTTGACTTCTAAAATTTTTGCTTCGGAAATACCCGATATGAGTGCCATATCCGCTGTCCTGTTCCATTCCTGCCTTGCGGCGTTATCCGCTTCAATCTCGGCGGCTTTGGGATTGTTCTTACCGATTTTCTTTGTAGGGAGATAAACGCTGTTCTTATCAAATACCTTTAACTGCTGTTCGGGATCGGAGATATGCCGATTGATAAGGTCGGTGTAAATCTCTTTTACCTCCCGAAGAAAAGGCTCGCTTTTGAATTTATCATCTTTCACGGTAAAGAGGTGGCTTTCGTAAACCTCGCCCTTTTTTATGACGGTGCAGCCTTTTCGTATCTGCCCGTCCTCCCCTGTGATTTCTTTCTTGGTGCGTACCCTTTTTCCCGTTTCATCATAGAACACGCTGCGTGTGGCTATCTTGATGTCAGGCTCAGGAAGTAGTTTTCTTTCGCTGAAGATAAGGTGGATATGATAGTTTGTCTTGCGTTTGTTGTGGTGGAGGGCTGACACGCACTCCACACCATACCGCCTGCGGAACTCCTCCGTAAAATCTTCAAGGACTTCCTGCGGCTCGTATCTTGTATATACTTCGGGCAGGGCGATAATCAATTCCCTTGCTTCAATACATTTGCCCTCTGTGCCGCTTCGCTTAAATTCCTGCTGGCTTTCCCTTGCAAGGTTACTCCAAAATTCATTGTCGGCGGTGCGGTAGGTGGCATAGAGATTTTCCTGCCTTGCGTGGCTTGTGATATAGGATATTCTTCCCTTGACATTGGGTAGCTTCGACATCTGTATAAATGAATGTCTTGCCATATACTCCTTCCTCCCGTGACGGGCATACTCTTTTTGCAACCGAGAAATCGGTTGCCGCTGTTTCGGCGGCGTAAGCAGACGGACAGCGAAGAAAACAGCGGGCTGTTTTCTTCTGTATCATAGCGGCGGTGCATTGTCCGAAGCTGTGATACAGTGCCCCCTGCAAGGGCGAAATACCCAGAGTACAAATCGAAGATTTGTGCGAGGGGTGTATTTCGCTCTCAAACGCCGAGGGCTTGGAGAACGGTTATTCTACTTTGCGGACATCATTTTCATTCAGCAGGTTTCTTCCCTGATTGACGCTCATAAATCGCTCTAAAGTATCCCTACGGATAATCGCTTTTCTTCCGACCTTGAGGACGAGAAGTTTGCCCCAGTCTACCAACTTACGCATTGTATTTCTTCCGATACCCGTACATTCTGCTGCTTCTTCTATGGTTAAACCCATTTTGAAGTTGCTCATTTTATCAACCTCCTTTCAAAATACGCATTTTGCAACTATGTATCTGTAATTATACTTATTTTGCTATCTCTTGTCAACTCGTTTTGCAACTTATTAAAAAATATTTTTGTCTATTATTAAATTTATAGTTGCAAAATAGGTTTTGCTATGCTATACTATCAGCAATAGGAGGTGAAAACCTTGAAAAAAGAAATTACATTCACCGCAAAACAGGTCGGTGAACGAGTGAAAGAACGCCGAACAGAATTAAACTTAACAATGCCCGAACTTGGTAAGCGTGTCGGGGTAAACAAATCTACCATTCAGAGATATGAAGCGGACGGTGTAGACCCGAAGCGTACAATGATTATCAACGGGCTGGCAGAAGCACTCCTGACCACTCCCGAATGGCTGACAGGACTTTCCGAAGATAAGGAATATGACAGCCGCACTTTATGTGCAAGGGATATGGAGGAACATATCAAAAATTATCTTGATACTGTTTCTTCTGTGGTAAAGGGAGAACCGCACCAACAGTTGCTCACGACATTCCTCGGAAAGATGATTGACCTCTATACGGTTATGACTTATCACTTTGCAGACGCTATGGCTGAGGTTGACCGTGTAGCGGAGGACGAGGGCTTAAAGCAGTCCTTACGCCGTTATGCGATTGAGTCAGGGGCAATTATGGAAAGGGTTTACCGTAAAGAAATGGAACTTCCTATCGAGGATATGAAGCAGTTTTTAGATGGGATTTTACATATCCACGATGAGGGACGCACCGCTGTAAAGATGGGTGACCTGTTCGGGATAGTGACAGCAGCCGAAGAAAGGGTTGCTGAAAAAGAAAAATTCCGTGGCTCTTTGACAAGTGAAAACGATGACTGACACTCATCGGCATAAGTAACCTTATTACTTTACGCACACCATATTTCACAGTCCCGATTGCCACGGATAGAAAGGGGAAATTTATCTATGGCAAAAGGTTCTGTAAGAAAAAAAGGTAAAAAGTGGTACGCACGCTTCTATATCGAAGATGAAAGCGGCAGAAAAGTACAGAAAGAGTTTGTGGGAACAGAAAGTAAGTCTGAAACAGAAGCCCTGCTCAGAAAAGCAATCGCTGACTATGAGGAAAAGAAATTCGTTGCGAAGTCTGAAAACATCACGGTTGGTATGCTGCTCGATCTGTGGGTGGAGGAAGAACTGAAACCCGGCAATCTCAGCAATGGTACGGTAATGTCCTATCAAGGAACGGTCAATCGTATCAAACAGCACCCGATAGGAAACCGAAAACTGAAAACAGTAACCGCCGACCATTTACAGGCATATATAGACTTTCTCAGCTTTGGCGGTACAAATCCTGACGGTACAACCGCAAAAGCACTCAGCAAAGGGTATCTCCGATTGTTTTCGGCTGTTTTACAAGGGGCGTTCCGTTTTGCGGTATTCCCAAAAAGGCTGATAACCTTTAACCCGATGCAGTATGTGGTATGGCGAGGAAAGAAAGAAGAATACGAACTGTTCTCGGACGAGGACGGAGAAACTGCTTCCACACCAACGCTCAGCTACGAACAGTATCAGAGATTAGAGGACTTCCTGAAAAAGAAAAACAATCCTGCACTTCTTCCTATACAGATAGCCTATTATACAGGCTTGCGTATTGGAGAGGTCTGTGGTCTGACTTGGCAGGACATCAACCTTGAAGAACAATATCTGACAGTACGCCGCAGTATGCGTTACAACGGGGCAAGGCACAAAACAGAAATAGGGGCAACAAAGCGTAAAAAAATTCGCACCGTAGACTTTTGCGATACACTTGCCGCAATCCTGAAAACTGCGAAAACAGAACAGCACAAAAACCGTTTCCGATATGGGGAACTGTACAGCCTTAATTACTATTTGGAGGTCAAAGAAAAAGACCGCACCTATTATGAGGTTTACAGTCTGCCGAGGTCGGAAGAAGTTCCAGAGGGATACAAGGAATTATCCTTTGTCTGTCTTAGACCTGACGGGGCATTTGAAACACCGAGTACGGTGGGGATTATGTGCAGGACAGCGAGAAAAAAGGTGGAAGGATTGGAGGACTTCCACTTCCATATGCTCAGACACACCTATACAAGCAATCTGCTTTCAAACGGTGCAGCACCTAAAGATGTGCAGGAACTACTCGGACACGCTGATGTCAGTACCACAATGAACATTTACGCTCACGCTACAAGGGAAGCGAAGCGTACTTCCGCAAGACTGCTGGATAAGGTAATCGGCGGAGAATAAAAAATTTCCCTTGTTTCGGCTCATAAGGGCAAAAACAAGGGAAAATACATAAGGTTTGAACATTTAGTAGGCGATATACCTTGAAAATACAGGGTTTATAGAGGATTGAATAGATAAATCGGAATTTATAGAGGTAACGAAAATGGATATATTCTTTTTCTCCAATGATTATACTGTCCGCCGCCTTGGAAAAGCTGACGTGGCAGATATTTATTCGCTGTGCAGTAAAAACAACTTGTATTACCAATACTGTCCGCCCTTTGTGACCAAACAGAGTATTTTGGATGATATGAAAGCCTTGCCGCCGAATAAAGAAATGTGCGACAAGTATTTTCTAGGGTACTACAGAGGGGAAGAGTTGATTGCCGTAATGGATTTTATTATGGGTTACCCCGATGATAAGACTGGTTTTATCGGTTTTTTTATGACAGCGTCATCGATTCAGAATGCCGGGATTGGAAGCGATATTATTAGCGATTTATGCCGCTATCTGACCGAAATCAGGCTTTCATACGTCCGACTCGGCTGGGTTAAAGGTAATCCCCAAGCAGAGCATTTTTGGCGTAAAAACAATTTTAAGGAAACAGGGATTACAGTCGACACGGATCGCTATACGGTCGTTGTAGCACAGCGGACTTTATAAATTCCGGTTAATCGGTCGGATAATATTCCAAACAGGGTGACGGTAAATAGGTATTGACTATCTCATCGGCTTCGTTCTCGTCCCCCCCCACGAGATATGCGGGAGTAAAGGGCTGTGAATTTGCTGTAATCATTTATGTGCATACTCTCATGTGTCGATATAGGTGTTGCTTACAGCCAAGATTATGCACTCCAAGTTATTGCCGAATAAACATAGCAGTTTATCAAGGTTCATTTCATAGCCGTTCACTCTTTTTCTGTGGCTTACCCATTAACTTCGTCTCTACTGTAACCTATTTCGATAGATTATCAAGTGCTATTGCATATGAAAAGCTGAATATTTTAAAACGAACGCTGTTACATCGTTGTATGGTATATCGTTATGAATCAATGCACGTTTTGCGATACAAATAATAGTATATAACAGCCTGATTAACTCTCCGATTGAAATCAATTTCATAAACGATGAGCTGAAAGTCGTTATTCCGCAAAAATCAGACTGCTTACCGTATCCATATCACTATCTTTTGTCAAAGATTGCGACTGTTTTTCAAACTTAATATTTCCAAGTGCTGTATTTTATATTATAATAGGGTAAGAAATGAGGTTGTCTTATGGAATTTATATTTGCGTTTATCATTTTCGTGATTATCGTTAATATTATCGGTCTTTTATTTTCGGTACTGTGGCCGTTGATCGTTATATTGGTGATTGCCGCAGCAATCGTTAATTTATTGGCTTATTACAGAAGAAAAAAGAGCGGATATTATCATTCGGAAACTACTTATTACAGAAGCAATCATTGTGAACAGGATTCCAATATCATTGATGTAGAGTATACGGAAAGCGAAATTGATGAAGATAGATAGGATGAGAAATTGTGATTAAGGAAGCGGTCAGGCAAAATAAGCCTGAAATATATGAATTATGGAAAAGTGCATATCCGACCAAAAGTAAGGCTTATTTAAGCTATTATTTTAAGCATGTTTTTGATGAAGGAAAGTGCCTGTATTTACCGCAGGATGATCGTATCATAGCTTCGCTGCAGATGAATGAGCATATAGCGACCTTCGGCGGCAGAAAGCTGAAAAGCACTTATATCCTCGGTGTGGCAACACTGCCTGATTATCGACGCAGAGGTCATATGCACTATTTGATGAACAGCGCATTAGATGAAATCAGTCATAATCATCTTTTGACGTTTATTGAAGCATTCAATCCAAAGCTGTATGAGCCTTTTGGTTTTGAAACAGTCTATGAATCAAAAACATATACCATCAATACTCATTATTTCGATAAGGTGACAACAAGCGGAGTCTCACATCATATCACAGCGCGTGAGCTTGAGGAGGTATTTCGTAAATACAGCCGTCATTTTGACTGCAGCTATGTAAGAGATGTGCATTACTTCGATTTGTTTTTAAAGCGATCTGTGTTAGATCACGGCAATATTTGTGTATACCGCAATAAGGATCATGAGGTATGCGGATATGCGGTTTATCGTGAAAACAGTGTTGAGGTAAAGGTAAGTGAAATCGTTTATTTGGATTCGGTAGCACTGATGAAGCTGCTTCGCTTTATTTCCGACGGATATCCGGATATTACCGTAACGGTATCGCAATCCGAAAAGCTGGAGCGTTTGTTTCCGTTGACGATTCCGAAGAAAAGCGCGATGACAATGGCCAGAATCAATAACTATGAATTATTCAACAAGCTGTATAACTGCAAGGCTCACAGTCCGAAAGAAGCCTTTGCGATGTTGAAAAAACCGGTGTTCTTAAACGAAAGCTTCTAATACCGGTAAAACAGAATTAAAGAAATAACATTACTGTTTAGAGATGCACCTTCGGTTTTGATACAAACGATGCAGGTGCATTTTTTATATGATGATAAACAAGAGGCAGCTGATAAAAAAGAGAACCAAAAACAAAGAAAGAAAAAAAGAAGGCCGCAGGGACCTTCCGATAGAATGCTTTCTTTTTACTTTGCCTTTGGTAAAGTCGTATCTGCGGCATGTGAGCGCCGATAAAGGAACGCCTTTAGATTAAATAAGCCGTAAATAATGCTTAAAATAAGAATCAATCCGCCGAAGCCGATTAACATGATGTTTTTAGCGTCCATCGTGATATTGCCGTCTCCCATACGCTGATAGAACAATACGACAACAAGAATTCCGAAAATCGGATACAGGATGGCCTTGCTTAATAAGCGCCAGCTTTCTTGTTCTGCCATTGCGGCCGTCATGCTCGGCTTACTTGTTGGAATATAATGCTGAATCTGAATCAATGCCGGCAGGAACACCTTATGAAAACGATACTGCAGTATTAGGAATACCAACAGTGCCAGCAAGAAGCATACATAAATCGGCAAACCGTTCTCTCCGAAGGCAATATACGCAATCAAGCCTGCCAATACAGGAATCATAAAACGATTGGCATATACCTGATAGGACTTTACATTTTCATCTTTGATCACAAAGCCCCTCATTCTGCGCGGCTGATAATAGATTTTTCTGCCCTTTTCATCCTCATATATATGGATGCCCGAAACACTTTCTTTATTGTACTGATAGCTTTTATTTGCCATTGTTTTTCACCTCTGTCCTTAATTATATATGGATTTTTCATATCCGTCTAGGAAAATGAGTAGATTTATTATTAAAATGTTTGCACTAATTAACAAGATTGTTCTGCGACATTGTTTTTTTGCGCAACTTATGATATTATGAACGTGTAAAAAAATGGATATGAAATCCATAGAAAAGGAGATAAAAGAAAATGATTTTTGGTAAAGAAAAAGCAGAATGGGAAAATCTAAAGGGTGTATTTACCGCAACAGAAATTCACCAGCAGCCTGCAACATGGAAAAAGACCATTGCACAGATCAAAGCACAGAAGGATGAACTGAAGGCTTTTATCGCTAATGTAGTGGATAACGATGATTATGATATCATTTTAACAGGTGCCGGAACAAGCGAATTTGTCGGTAATGCTTTGTTTTCTTATTTGAACAAGGTAACAAACTTTAAGGCAAAATCCTACGGTACTACAGACTTGGTAGCAACTCCGGAAAATTATTTATCTCAGAGTAAGCCGACACTTTTGATTTCTTTCGGTCGCAGCGGAAACTCACCGGAATCTGTCGGTGCAGTTGATGTTGCTGATGAGGTATGCGGTGATAATCTGTATCATTTATTTGTAACCTGCAATAAAAACGGTGCATTATCTAAAGCAGCTGAAACAAGAAGCAATGCTTATGCGATCAACTTGACTGATGAAACACATGATCAAAGCTTTGCGATGACTTCTTCATATTCTAATATGATGTTGGCTACATTGCTGTGCTTCTCTTTGGATCGTATCGATGATGCTGCAGCAGAATTAAATGATATTATTGAGCGTTCTGAAGCATTCCTTGAAAACAGCTGGGATGTCTGCAAGAATATTGCCGAGGAATATAATTTCAATCGTATCGTATACTTAGGTGCAAACGCATTAAAGGGTATGGCACAGGAATCTGCATTAAAGATGCTGGAGCTTACTGCCGGTAAGGTATGCACAATGTATGATACACCGTTAGGCTTCCGTCACGGACCTAAGTCTATTATCGATGACAATACATTGACTGTTGTATATATTTCCGATAATGCATATTCTCGTCAATATGAGGTTGATTTGCTGAAGGAAATGAGCGGACAGCGTAAGGGCAATAAGATTGCTATCATTTCATCTCAGGCATATCCGGAATTAGAGGGCTTGGCTGATTACCTGTTTGTTTACGGCAATAAGGATGCGCATGATAATATGTATTTGGCATTTGAATACATCTTATTTGCACAGACATTGGCGTTGTTCAAGTCTTTATCCTATGATATTACACCGGATAATCCATGCCCTACCGGCGAGGTAAATCGTGTCGTTAAGGGTGTAATCTTATATCCTTATAAAAAAGAAGCTTAATAATAAGGCTTATGATTCAATATAATTAAAAAGGAGAAAAGAAAATGATCGGACTAATTGTTACAGGACATGGGAACTTCGGTTCCGGCTTAACAAGCTCTTTGAATTTGATTGCCGGAGAGCAGGAAAACTATCAGTATGTAGATTTCACAAAGGAAGTAGACGAGCTTCGTGATGATTTGAATAAAGCGATGGATGCTTTGAAGGATTGTGAAGGAATTCTTGTATTATCTGATTTGGTAGGCGGTTCTCCGTTTAAGACAGCGGTAGAGGTTGGCTTCCCGAGAGGTAATGTAGAGGTAGTCGGTGGCAGCAATCTGCCGATGCTTGTTGAAATTTCCATGACACGTAAATTCATGACTGAGGCTACAGCGAAGGATTTAGCGGAAGCTGCAGTCAATACAGGCAAGGATCAAATCCTGCGCTATGAATTTAAACCGGTTGTTCAGGAAACAAGCGACGACGGTATTTAGAAAGGTAATTATCAATGACTATTGAGTGGAACGTAATTCTATGGTGCTGTATTACTGTTACAGCTTTGATCGTGATATTCGCAATTATCTATTATGCGATGTCAGCACGTATGATGAAAAGAAAAAGACAGGAAATCATTACGTTGACTGAAGGTATCAAGGTTGGTAAAAAGGTAATGTTTGCCGGTATCGTAGGAAAAATCGTAAGCATCGACGGCGAGTTTCTTAAGGTAGAGGTCGCTAAAGGTGTAGTAATGGAAGTAAATCGCTTTGCGGTTTCAACCTTAGTTGAATAATTCAACGATAAGACAGATTCAGGAATGAGAAATCAGCCTGCTTCTGTCTTTTTTTATGATTATCAACGGTTTGGGAAAAGGAAGGTTGCTGAAATTACTGATACATAGCTTATTAGGAGAGAATCAGTAATATGATAGGAACTGCTTGGTAGATATAAACCTTAAAGGTTATATAGTTTTAAATAATCGTTTTGAGTAAAAATGAAGGAATGAAAAGACAGCTTCTGTTTTCAGAAACTGCTTAATTATATATGGTTTTCGCATAGTCACTCGGAGTGATACCAAATACCTGCTTGAATTTTCGCGAGAAATAATGAATACTTGTGAACCCCAGCATCGAGGATATTTCGCTGATGGTATAAATGCTTTCCTTAATCAGCAGCTTGCTTTTAGCAAGTTTTAAATTACTGATATATTGCTTCGGCGCTACATTCAGATTATTTTTGAACAAGGTCTGCAGACTGGAGCGCGAAATTGAAAACTTAACGCAGATATCTTCGATCGTAATCGATTCATAAATCTTATCATTGATAAAGATGATGATTTCGTTAAGAAGCTCATTTTCAAATTTCTGCTGCATCGGCGAGGAGGCAACAGGGGAGGCATCAAGGAAATCATATTGCAGAACGCGGATAATCAATTCCTTTAAATAACAGAGCATCAATTCATTATCATACAGCATACCGTTATTGGAAACCTTTATAAAATCATTTAAGGCGCGATGAATTTCACGATGTGCATGATAAACACGATTCGTAATCAAGAAATCATCCTTTAAATCCATATCGAACAGAATCGTTAAATAAGAACAGGACTGATCGGCATGATTGCTTTGGGTATGATATTGATCGGGAGCATATAGAATTAAGTCCATTTCATTTAATTGATACTCCTCGTTATCAACACTTGTCATTAATGAACCGTTGTCAATAAAGGTCAATTCCCAAAAATTATGCTTTTCACCGGGAAAGGTATAGTTACGGTTACGTACCTGATAGTAATAGGCATAGATCTCCTTGACTTGAAATGCTTGAACCAAGGGCTCATATACAATCGGATGCTTTTGTTTCAGCGGTACAGTAACCTTTTTTGTTTTACTGTCACAGGATAAATCAATTCTGGAGCTTGAGGAGATGGAAATAAAATTAAATTTTACTCCTGCCTTTATTTTTATGACTCGATGAATGACAAACTTTTCATACTCTCTGTCATCCTCATCAACAGATACTACTAACATGACAATTCCGGACAATACCTTTACATAAGCATCCTGATTATATATATGGAAGCTGTCGATGCTTTTGTCCTTGATTCGATATGCGGTACTGCTTAGCTTTGAGGACTGCTTTTTCGTCAGATCGCTGATGATTTCACCGTAACGTGAGAATATGTAGCTTGTAGTTTTATTAAACATGCTTTCACCTCTCTTTGAAACTGTTTCATATGCTTGATGTGCCTTGTTTTATATCCGGAGATACAGTTTGTATTTTTGATAGCTTTATTATATGCAAAGTAAGATAGAAATGCAAATACTTTGTTTGAATGATTTCAGTGTCTTTATCAGTTGTAATGCTACAAATACAGATTAATTCAGGTCAGGTTTTATCCTTTTATATAAGCGAAAATAAGAAAGTTTATTAATTTTTAGGCATAATTTTCAGATATGTATATATTTTACTGTAGTTAGTATATAATTGTTTTTAGGCGAATTTTGCAAAATAAAAATAGGCAAAAATACTAAAAAGTGCAAATTCAATCGTAAAAAGTGTAAAGAAAATCAGAAAAAATTGTCATAGAATAGCAATGAACTGAAAGGGGTTACGTATGGGGCGACTCACAATCTAAGTTCATTTACGGCAGAAAGGAGAGAGAGAAATGCCAGATATTGTTTTAACAAGAATTGATGCTCGTCTGATTCACGGTCAGGTAGCAACACAATGGTGCGGTTCTGTCGGCGCTAACTTATTGTTGGTAGCTAACGATGAAGTTGCAGGAAATGAAATGCGCCAAGGTTTAATGAACATGGCAGCACCTGCTTATGCACAGACTCGTTTCTTCACTATCGAAAAAACTTGTGCAATTATCAGCAAGGCTTCCCCGCAGCAGCACATTGCGATTATCTGCGATTGTCCGCAAGATGTTTTACGTCTTGTAGAAGGCGGAGTACCAATTAAAAAAGTCAATATCGGAAACATGCATATGGCAGAGGGTAAACGTCAGGTTGCGACAAGTGTTGCGGTAAATGACGACGATGTCGCATGTTTCAAGAAATTGCAGGATCTCGGTGTAGAATTGGAAATCAGACGTGTTCCCGATATTGCAGCAGAGCCTGTTGACAAACTGTTTAAGTAATATCAAAATTTTATTCTTAGGAAAGGAGAAACAAAATTATGGATTTCAATATTGTTGAATGTGTGTTACTGGCAATCCTTACATTCTTCTTCGCGATTGACCAGTTCTCATTAACAGAAATTGTTTACCGTCCTATCATTGCTTGTCCTATTATCGGCTTAGTATTAGGCGATATGGAAACCGGCTTAGTTGTTGGTGGTACTTACGAGCTGATGATGATCGGTAACATGCCTGTCGGTGGTGCTCAGCCACCTAACGCCGTACTTGGCGGTGTAGTAGCCATGATCTTCGCTGTTAAAGCAAACATGGATACAAATGCAGCACTTGGTGCTTGTATGATCTTCGCGACTTTCGGTCAGTATGTCGTAACTTTGACATTTACTGTAATGTCAGGTTTAATGGCTAAGGCTGATAAGGCAGCTGAGGAAGCTAACCCTAGAGGTATTACAAATGTATTGAACATTTCTATGTTGATCTTAGGTGGTTTATTCGCAGTAATCGCAGTTCTTGCCTATACAGGTGGTACTGCAATGGCGGATACACTTCAGAACTTGAGTGACAATGCAAGCTGGTTAATGGGTGGTTTATCTATGGCCGGTACAATGATGCGTTTCGTAGGTTTCGGTATCTTATTGAAAATTATGTTCGCGAACGATATGTGGGGCTACCTGCTTGGCGGTTTCGCGCTTGCATTACTGTTCGGTAATGTGGACGCTACTGCATCTGCAGCATTGATCTTGGTTGCATTTATCGGTGTTATGTTAGCATTGATCGACTTCAAGGTAAACTCTTTAAGCAAAAATGCAGGAAACGGAGGTATGAGCGATGGCATCTAATGAATTGTTGACTTATAAAGATACTACGCCTGCCGCTAGACTTGACAATAAAACCTTAAATAAAATGGTTTGGCGTTCTTGCCAGCTACAGGCAGCGTTCAACTATGAGCGTATGCAGTCTGCAGGTTGGTTGTGGTCAATGCTGCCGGGTCTTCAGAAAATTCATACAAACAAAGAAGACTTAGCTGCATCTATGACTCACAATATGGACTTCTTGAATACTCACCCATTCGCCGTAACATTCGTTATGGGTATGGTATTATCTATGGAACAACAGAAAATGGACATCACTACAATTCGTTCCGTACGTGTGTCTACTGCTGCTCCTTTAGGTGGTATCGGTGATGCATTATTCTGGATGACATTAATTCCGATCACTGCCGGTATGACAGCTAACATGGCTATCGAAGGCAGCCTTATCGGACCTATTCTTTACTTCATTATCGCATTCGGTGCTGAAATGGCACTTCGTTACGGTTTGATGTACTGGTCTTACAACATGGGTACTAAGGCTGTAAGTATGATGACTGCTTACGCTAAGGAATTCACTCATGCAGCATCTGTATTAGGTGTATTCGTTATCGGTGCATTGATCGCTAACTACGGCGGCGGCGTTAGACTTGGTATCTCCATCCCTAACGGACAGACAGCTGCAGAAGACGGATCAATGGTTGATGTATTCATCAACATTCAAGATTACTTGGATAAGATCGTTCCTTGCTTGATTCCGTTACTGTTCACATTAATGTGCTATTTCTTAATCAAGAAAAAAGGATTTACTCCTGTTAAGCTGATCGGCTTATTCTTGGTTATCGGTATCGTAGGTGCAATCTTCGGTATCTGGGCCGGTGGATATCAGCCACTTGTACCGGTACCTTGGAACGTACTGTAAGATAAAACAGACAATAGATGATTTTCTCTCTATCATCTTTCTGAATAATAAAGCGTTGTTGTGGAAGCAGCAGCGCTTTTACTTAAGTGAAGGTAGATTGGCGGTTTATTTATGAATCAAATAACGATTATTATCATATGTATTATATTTGCGCTCGGATTGATGTATCAATTACTGAGAAGCAGTTATCTTAAAAGCTTGAATAAGGCACTTCAGCAATCAAATCTTGAAAGAGTACAGGAAATATTGGATCAACCGAAGGCCAAGCTGTTGTTGTCAAAGTATAATCGAGACTTATATCAGGCAAGAGTATATTATCTGTCAAAGGATGAAACAAAGCTGATAGCTCACTTACGCGATATGATGAACAAAAGCTATGAAAAGGCAGATACCGAACAATACTTGACACTGTATTACCATACGTTTGTCTATGAAAACAATCGCGATTTAGCACTGGAGTTGTTGGAACAGATTCACAAGTTGGAAAACGATAAGCTGATACGCTGTTGTGATTGGACCAAGCGAGTGTTGTTAGATGAGTGCAATGAGCTTGTCGATGAAATAACAGCGGCATTAGACAATAAGGATTATTATGGATTTCCGTTAGGAACCTGTGCTTACTTGATCGGTGTCCAAAAAAAGCGCTTAGCGGCTTATGAGGAAGCGATGCAATGGTTTGATGCGGCAAAGGATGTTTTTCAAAAGCGCGATATCTATCGTCCTGTTATTTTAAAAGAGCTGGAAGCGCTGAAGGAAATGGGCTATGCGATGCCTGAGAAGCCACAGCGTGTTAAAAAACAGCGTAAATAATGTAAAAAATGAAAGCGATCAATGATCACTGAAGTGTGGTTCATCGCTTTTTTCTTTCTTTAACTGAAAGAATCCTGCTGTTCAATCATATTCAATGCGAATATGAAAAAGAGCGAAGCAGCTTCACTCTTTGATTATATGATATGGCTGATACGCATAAATTAAATGATTTTATCGATAATTCCGAATGTGATAGCTTCTTCTGCGTCCATATAATTATCACGATCGCAAGCAGCGGCAATTTCATCTGTGGATTTGCGGCAATTCTGTGCCAAAATCTGATATAAACGATTTTTCATTCGGATAATATGATTGGCCGCAATTTCCATATCCTTTGCCTGTCCCTGCATACCACCTAACGGCTGATGGATCATGACCTCACCGTTCGCAAGAGAACAGCGCTTACCTTTTGCGCCCGCACTCAATAATACAGCCGCCATGCTGGCACATATTCCCATGCAAATAGTTGAAATTTCACATTTTACATAATTCATCGTATCTAAAATCGCTAATCCGGCACTGACACTGCCGCCGGGAGAATTGATGTACATTAAAATCGGATCAGAACTTGTAGAAGCCAAATATAAAAGCTGTGCACAAATACTTGATGACATTGTATCATCAATTTCACCCGTTAAAATAATGATACGCTCCTTTAATAAGCACGAATATAAATCATACACTCTTTCCACACTGGCATTTCGCTCTATAATTGTTGGAACAATAACCAAGATATCACTCCTTTACATAATAAGAGTATGCTTCGCACCGCTATTTTCATACCAATCCCTCATAATAATGTTTCGACAAGGAATACGAAGTCACAGACGATGTCCTAAATAAGCGCCCTTACACCGACAGAAACTGATTTCATGGAAAAAATATGCAAAGTGAATCGCTCATAATTGACTTTTTTATGGGAAAACTTTATAATATTAGATGATAAAAAGGAGGACTTTGAAGATGACAGTAAAAGTTGCGATTAATGGTTTTGGACGCATCGGACGTTTAGCGTTCAGACAGATGTTTGGTGCAGAGGGATATGAGGTTGTTGCAATCAATGACTTAACCAGTCCTAAAATGCTTGCACACTTATTAAAATACGATTCTTCTCAGGGAAGATACGAAAAGGCTGACTCAGTTGTAGCAGGTGAAAATTCAATCACGGTTGACGGAAAAGAAATCACTATCTATGCTGAAGCAGACGCTAAGAACCTTCCATGGGGAAAATTAGGTGTAGATGTTGTATTGGAATGTACAGGTTTCTATACATCAAAAGACAAAGCTTCTGCACATATTGAAGCAGGTGCTCGTAAGGTTGTTATTTCCGCACCGGCAGGTAAGGATTTACCGACAATCGTTTATAATGTAAACCATGAAACATTAAAGCCGGAGGATACAGTTATTTCTGCAGCTTCTTGTACAACAAACTGCTTAGCACCGATGGCAAAAGCATTAAATGATTTGGCACCGATTCAGAGCGGTATCATGACTACAGTACACGCTTATACAGGTGATCAGATGACATTAGACGGACCTCAGCGTAAAGGCGACCTTCGTCGTTCTCGTGCAGCTGCAGTAAATATCGTTCCTAACTCTACAGGTGCTGCAAAGGCAATCGGTTTGGTTATTCCTGAATTGAACGGAAAATTGATTGGTTCTGCACAGCGTGTTCCTACTCCTACAGGTTCAACTACTATCTTAGTTGCTGTAGTTAAGGGCAAAGTAAGTGTTGACGATGTAAATGCGGCAATGAAGGCTGCAGCTAACGAATCTTACGGCTACAACACTGATGAAATCGTATCAAGCGATATTATCGGTATGCGTTACGGTTCTTTATTCGATGCTACTCAGACTATGGCAATCGAAATGGAAGACGGAAATACTCAGGTACAGGTTGTATCTTGGTATGATAACGAAAACTCTTATACAAGCCAGATGGTTCGTACAATCAAATACTTCTCTGAATTAGGATAAGCTTATAAACAAATGCACTCTGTTGTTGAAATGCAGCAGAGTGTTTTTTTATTTCAACGCTTATTTATCCGACTTGTAATTTTCTGTTAGATAGCATATAATAGGGACGCTGGAAAGGATGTGAAAGCATGCGTAAAAATGCATGGAGCAGCTATGATGACACAAAGAAAAAAGAAGTGTTTGCGTTAGCTGATGATTATAAGAAATATATTTCTGATTGTAAAACAGAAAGAGAATGTGTAAAAGAAGCCATTCGATTAGCGAAAGAATGCGGCTATGTAAATCTTGATGATATTATCAAGGAAGGAAAACAGCTGCATGTGAACGATAAGGTTTATGCGGATAATATGGGAAAAACCTTAGCGTTATTCCATATCGGAGAGGAAGCAATCGAAAACGGAATGAATATTCTGGGAGCACATGTAGATTCACCGCGTTTAGATGTAAAACAGGTTCCGTTATATGAGGACAATGAAATCGCATTATTGGATACCCATTATTACGGCGGAATTAAAAATTACCAATGGGTGACAATTCCGCTTGCGATTCACGGTGTCGTTGCGAAAAAAGACGGCAGTGTGATTTCCGTATGTATCGGTGAGGATGAAAATGATCCTGTAGTCGGTATCAGCGATCTGTTGATTCATTTGGCAAAGGATCAAATGAGTAAGAATGCGGCTCATGTGATCGAGGGTGAGGATTTAAATCTTACAGTCGGTTCTATACCGTTGACTGACTGTGAAAAGGATGCAGTCAAAGCGAATATCTTGAATATTTTAAAGGAGCGCTATGATATGGAAGAAGATGACTTCCTGTCAGCGGAATTAGAGGTAGTACCGGCCGGAAAGGCAAGAGACTACGGCTTAGATTCCAGTATGGTAATGGGCTACGGTCATGATGACCGCATTTGTGCTTATACCTCTTTACGCGCGATTTTGGAGGAAACCGATATCAAGCGTACAGCGGTTTGTCTGTTGGTAGATAAGGAAGAAGTAGGAAGCATCGGTGCGACCGGTATGCAGTCCAAATTCTTTGAAAATACGGTAGCTGAGGTTATGGATCGCCTTGGTGATTACAGCGAACTGAAGCTTCGTCGTGCGCTGAAAAACAGTAAGATGCTTTCCAGTGATGTATCAGCGGCATATGATCCGAATTATGCCGGCGTAATGGAAAAAAATAACTCAGCGTATTTCGGTAAGGGCATCGTATTTAATAAATATACAGGCTCACGCGGCAAGGCAGGCTCCAATGATGCCAGTGCGGAATATGTAGGACAGCTTCGTGCCATCATGGAAAAGGAAAATGTCCACTTCCAAACAGCCGAGCTCGGCAAGGTAGATCAAGGCGGCGGCGGTACGATCGCATATATTTTGGCACAATATGATATGGATGTCATTGACAGCGGTATTGCCCTGCATAATATGCACGCACCGTGGGAAATTGCTTCTAAAGCGGATATCTATGAAGCAACCAATGCGTATAAGGCATTCTTAAAGCATGCGAAATAAACAGTATTAACATATAAAAAGACGATGATTTCAAATCATCGTCTTTTCTTAACCATTGATGGAATCAGCTTATTTGCGTTTAAGAGTTGATTTCAGCCTCTAATTTTTTGATACCGACAGCGATACGCTTTAAGGTTTCCTCTTTTCCCAAGATATGAGCGATTTCAATCGCACCGCCCGGTGTAAACTGCTTACCGCTTACGGCTGTACGCACCGGCCAGAGAACTTGGCCGTTTTTCATCTCAAGCTGTGCAGGCAGCGCCAACAGCACCTCGTGTACGGCTTCTTCGCTGCTCCAGTCATCCAGCTCACTTAAAGCCTTTCCGCTTGCCTTTAAGGCCGTTAATGCGATTTCATACGTTGTTTTCATTTTCTTATGAATATACATCGCGTTATCATACTCAGGAAGTGTATCGATAAAGTCAATCATTTCGGGAATCTGCGTCAGAATTTCCACACGTTGCTGCAGAATCTTAGAAACGGCCTTTAAATCGACATTGCTTTGAATGACACCTTCATAATAAGGCAATGCCAGCTCATGGAATTCCTCTAAGCTCATAGCTCTTAAATACATGCCGTTCATCCAAGTCAGCTTATTGATATCAAAAATCGCAGGGGACTTGGAAATGCGCTTGATGTCGAATATCTCAATCAGCTCCTGCAGCGTATAGATTTCCTGTTCGCTTTCCGGTGCCCAGCCAAGCAGTGCGATATAATTCAATATAGCCTGCGGTAAATAGCCCTTTTTGACTAAATCCTGAAAGGAAGCATCGCCGTTGCGCTTACTGAGCTTTTGATGCTCGTCCTTCATTACCGGCGGAACGTGCACATAGGTCGGAATCTCCCAACCGTATGCCTGATAGATCAAGTTATATTTCGGTGTACTGCTTAAATATTCATTGCCGCGCACTACATGAGTAATTCCCATTGTATGATCGTCAATGATATTAGCGAAATTATAAGTAGGATAGCCATCACTCTTTAATAACACTGATTCGTCTAATATATCATTGTCGACCTCGATACGTCCGTATACCTCATCATCGAAATATGTGGCACCGTCATGGTGAATCGTTTGGCGTACGACATACGGCTCACCGCTTTCAATGCGTTTTCTTGCTTCCTCTAAGGAAACATGCTTACACGGATCGTCATATTTGAATGCCTTATTGATCAGCTCGCATTCCTTGCGCTGTTTTTCTACAGCTTCCTCGGAACAGAAGCAATAATGTGCACCGCCCAGCTCAACCAAGCGATCGGCATATTCCTTATACATCGGCAAGCGCTCTGATTGTACATACGGCCCGTATTTTCCGCCTACATCAGGTCCTTCATCATGCATTAAGCCGACCTCACGCATCGTTTCATAAATAATATCTACTGCGCCTTCAACCTTACGCTCCTGATCGGTATCCTCAATTCTTAATAGAAAATCACCGTTTTCATGCTTCGCAATCAAATATTCAAACAGTGCGGTACGAAGATTACCGATATGCATATAGCCGGTAGGACTCGGCGCAAATCTCGTTCTTATCTTTTTCATTATTTCAATTCCTTTCCATTCACGAATATCTATTTTTTCGTAAGTATATCATACCGTAAAGTACCGTTGAGTTCAATGCTTCTTTTCATTATTTTATAAAATAAATAAGTTAGGAAGCTGATTCTGTACGTATTTTATAACAGGAAGCATTCTGATTCAATATCTATAGCTTTACAGCATAAAAACACTTTCAATCTTGTCAATAAAGATATCTCAAATAGATAACGCTGTCATTTCAGTAAAAAATAACAGATAAATTCATTATTCAATATACTTTAATGACAATCTGTTATATAATAAAGACACGAGGAAAGCTAAGAGGTAGGAAACGGAGGATTACACCGTGAATATTTTGTTGATATGCTCGGCGGGAATGTCTACGAGCATGATGATGAAGCGGATGAAAGAGGCGGCTGTAGCGAAGCATATAAATGCGAATATATGGGCGGTAGGAGAAGGATTGGCGAAGGAGCATATCCCGAAGGCCGATATTATCCTGTTGGGACCGCAGGTCCGCTATCTGTTTCAAAAAATTGAGGAGATGGCGGCAGGGAAGCCGGTCATGGTAATGGATTTATGCAGTTACGGTAATTTGGATGGGAAAAAAGTATTGGAAAATGTACTGATACGATTGCGAGGACGAGAAAAATGAAACATATCGAATTAATCAGCATGAAAATTATATCATCGGTAGGAACGGCACGCTCTATGTATGTAGATGCGATTCATTTTGCTTCTAAGGGTGAATTTGTCAAAGCGAATGATTATATCAAAAAGGGCGATGAAATGTTTCAACAGGGTCAGCAGTCTCATGCGAAGCTGCTTCAGGAGGAGGCTGCCGGTGTGGATATGCCGATGACGCTGTTACTGGCGCATGCGGAGGATCAGCTGATGAGCGCCGAAACGTTGCGAATTCTTTGCGATCAATTTGTCGATATTCATCGTACTTTATTACAGCTCAAGGGTTAAAAGACTCTATTCAATCGATAAAAAAAGCACCGAGGTGCTTTTTATTATTTATGAAGGTAGGTAAAGCGCGGAACTTCGTTTCCGTCAACGATCACTGTCTCGATGAACATTGACAGCGGGCGGACCCAAACCTGTCCATCACCGTAAAGCTGTCGATAAACTACCATTGCGTCTGTCGTCTCACTGTGCTTCGCAATATATAATACTGCATATTCATTGCCTTTATAATGGCGATATACACCCGGCTTCAACTGTACGGTCGTATCCTTTTGTTTGTCCTCGCTGCGCGGCTTTGCCTTTTTTTGTGCCGGCTTTGTCTGCTTCTTATGTTCCTTTTTATTATTCTGTTCACTCTCGGCTTGTTTCACGGGCTTTTTCTTTGTTTCAGTTGGCTTGTTCGGGATATGATTGCCGACATATAAGATGCATGACTCATGCGCCGGAAGCGTGATGCTGATGGTGCCGTTTTCCTCAGCAATGAGTTCCTCTTTGATTACATCGTATGCCTTTGCGATACCGGGAATCACCAAGCTGCATGGTTCATCGGCTAAATTCAGTGCTGTATAGACTGTTTCCTCTTGATAAGTACGCTTAAAGATAAATTGTTGGTTTTTAACCGTTACCTGCTCATATGTGCCGTATTGAAGCGGTAAATACGTGCTTTTTAATGCACCTAATTGACAGATACGGGCATATAAGGGATGGTCGTGCGGGAAATCGGAAAGTGACAGCTCAGGTCTCAACGGATCATCACTGCCGTTTTGTTTTTTGCCTTCAATGCCGTATTCGCTTCCGTAATAAATGCTCGGAACTCCCGGCATCGTATATAACAGGGTATAGACATTTTTTAAATCGGCACTGTCGGTCAGTGTTGACGCAAGACGATTTACATCGTGATTATCGGTGAAGTTATATAAATTCAGATTCTTATAAATACCGCCGCTGCCAAACTGTCGATTTAAGGAATACGCAATTTCAAAATAATTCTTTGTATTATGAGCGGAATATAAGCCTTTGTAGCACTCATAGTTTGTTACGGAATCCAACAGGTCGGGATTTGCCCACAGTGAATAATCACCGTGAATGATTTCACCCATCAGCCAAAAATCAGCCTTTCGCTGCTTCGTATATTCCTTTAAACGCGCAAAGAACTGCTTATCGATACAATCGGCGGCATCAAGGCGCAAGCCGTCAATATGAAAGCAATCCATCCACATGCCGACGCTGTCTAATAAATATCTGACTGTTTCCTCATTGCGCAGATTCAGCTTTACCAGATTGTAGTGCCCCTCCCATGCTTCATAGGAAAAGGGATCATCATAAGGGGATCGATTGTGAAAATTGATATTGTGGAACCAATCCTTATAAGGGGAGCCTTCGCGTTTTTCCTGTACATCCTTAAAGGCCCAAAAGGATCTGCCGACATGATTGAATACACCGTCTAAGACGATTCTGATTCCTGCCTCATGCAGGGCATCACATACAGCGATAAAATCCTCGTTGCTTCCTAAACGCATATCGATCATTCGATAATCACTTGTGTCATAGCCGTGCTCATAAGAGGCAAATACAGGTCCTAAATATACCGCATTGACCTTCATTTCAACAAGGTGAGGGATCCAATCAATCAGTTTTTTTATGCGATGCTGACATTCCCTCTCATCATGTGCATATTTCGGTGCTCCGCAAAAGCCAAGCGGATAAATATGATAGAATATTGCTTCATTTGTCCAGTGTTTTTCCATATACATCTTCCTTTACATCTATGTTAGTATACCATGTTTTCGGTAAAAGTGATAGCCTTACTATGCGGTATCATCTAGTAAGGCTTTTGTTTTCGGAATAAGTAAGTCATTTCATTTATAACAAAATTTTGCGTTATTTTAGGTATAAAAACAGCGCACGTTTTTATGTTCTTGTGTGTCTAATTAATGATATAAATGCCAAAAATTGTATATTTCGTAATAAATAAAAATATTACAATAATTTATTGATAAAATATGATAAATATGTAATAATTTAGTGTGTGTGAATAAAAAGAAGGAGAAGAAATCATGAAACGTAAGGATTTACCAAAAATCGTTCAAGAAATCCAAGCGGGTAATGAGGAAGCATTTGCCCAGTTATATCATGATTTTTATACTGCTTTTTATTATATGGCCTTAAGGCTGACACAAAATGAAGCGGATGCACAGGATGCGGTACAGGATACTTTTATCAATATCAGAAACAATATCAACGGATTAAAGAATCCCGATGTGGTCATCGTTTGGATGAAGCATATATTAATGAATCGCTGTAAGAATATGTTTCGCAAGAATCGTGAGATATGTATGGATGAAAGTGCACTTGCGGCATTGGAAATCGCAGATCAGCGTGAGGATTCCCTGCCGTCTGTTGTCGTATGCAAGAAAAGTACTCATGAAATCGTGTTGAAGCTTTTGACAAATGTACCTTATATTTATCGAGAGCCGCTGATTCTAAAGTATTATGATGATGCGAAAATGAGTGAGATTGCCAAGGTTTTGGGAATACCGGAAGGAACGGTAAAAAGCAGACTTCGTACCGGCAAGAAGTTATTACGCAAACAAATTCAATTATATGAAGCCAAAACGAATGAAAAGCTTCCTTTTTATTCACTTTCGACAGGATTATTATTACTGTTTAGTTTTCATCGTTCGGCACCGAAGGCCTGTGAATGGGGCTTGGGCAAATTTTCTTATTTTAAGCGCAGTGCATCGGCTAAGCTTTTCAGTACGGCTTCCTTGTGCTTATTGTCAGTCATCGGTATCAGTACCTTTTCTGTCAATGAATGGAATAAACCGGTCGTTTTAGATGAGGAGCTTCCCTCTGAAATAAAAAATCAGAATGCTTATTTTATTCTCAGAAAAAAGGCGCATTGCCAAGCGGAAATCAAAACCTTGGATCAGAATGCTTTGGCTGAGCTTTCGCCTTATGTTGAACAGCTGCGGCAAAGCGGTTCTCCTTTTTATGATTTATTGGATAAGGAGGGCTGGATACAGGCTTATGAGGAAGCATTGCATTGATATTTTTATAGGCTTATGACTTGTTGGATGTCTTTTGTAAAAAAAATCGATAAAAGTTAAATATTCAGCGCACGTTTTCATATACCGGCGTGTCTAATGAATGAATACAAGGTGCAGTAGCTACGAATGCCCCTTTGACGCAATATATGTTCATCGCAGATTAAGCGACTCTATAATAGCTTTTATACAAAAGAAATCTATGTTTACAGACTGAATTGAGAAAGGAAGCGATACTATGAGAAAGCAACTGATTATATTGTCATTATCTCTTTTATGTACAGTTTTGGTTGCGGTAATTTTTCCATATACACAATCCTATCTTAATGCAATGTCCTCTACATATAATTCAGGAGGAAAAGTAACTGCCAGAATCAACAAAGCACCTTCAAACCTAAGTGGTTCTAAAACAGAGATTGGCTTTAAATCAGGTGATAAGATTGCGATTGAAGCGGGCAGTGGAAACAACGCTTGGCAATTAGGCACATTGCGAAATTATACAACCTATAACTGTCCGGTTACATTGCATCAAACTTCAAAACCGACAAAGTGTACAAAACCGGCAATCAGCGCTTGGTTGAGTCTTACTACAAAGACATTGGCTTCTAATATAGCGGTTACGACAGATACCGCAATGAAAGCAGCGCCGTGGATAGTAATTGACGGTACAAATTATTCTTGGTACGGATGGACGCTTAATTCGGTGTACGATCAATTCTCGATGTTAGCTTATAAGAATCAAGCGGCTGTCAGATATGCAGAGACATTTAATTCTCAGTTAAACGCAACGCGTGATATGGATTTGATTACTTATAATGATGAATCTGAATTTTTCTCACTTCTTACGACAGTGGGCGGTCCTCCGGCAGTAGATATAATATCTTATGCAGTCAGTGCGTTTGGTCCGGACAGTTTCGGAAGAAAAAGCTTTATCGCAAATTACTATATGATGACATTATTGAAAGCGTCACAGTGGAAATATCCATCTGATTATTGGCTTGCTTTGGCAATATCCAATAAAAGCGGTCACCAAGCAGGTGATTTTATACAGAAGGTAGCAGGTTCTTCCGGTGCTGTTGTTGCATATTCACAAAATCGTACAATCGGCGGAACAGTGAATGTATCAAATATGTTTAATATACGTGCAGATGTACGCCCTACTGCTTATATTGATTTAAACAATGCAGTGTTTGCGGCTTCGGCCTTATCAGGAACAGGTTCAATCAGTGCTATTAATGCAACTCCGGCGAATTTATTGACAACTTCGAGCCATGTGGTGAATGATACGGCAACTTATGGTGATATGATCGTTCGCTTGTTAGATACATCAATGACAGCGAATATGAATTCAACT